>JAENIV010000065.1 GCA_016844295.1 Candidatus Berkelbacteria bacterium | reverse complement strand
CGTTTTTAAAGATATCAAAATTTAAATGCGCATGAGTATCAATAAACATAACTTAAAGTTTAAAACTTAAATGTTAAAATTTCAAGAGAAAACTAAAATGATTCTTTTATACTTTTTGCTGAGATTTTAAGTTTTGAGTTTTTGTCTTTAACGTTATCTTCCCAGCACAGTAGCATAGACGATACATCCTAAGATTACCAGGGCGGAGATTATCGTACGGGTTTTTAAATGTTCATGCAAGAGAACTGCGGAAATAATATAGACCAAAATTGGCGCTACGATTAGGACAAGTGAAGTGTAAATAATTCCAAATTCTTGGAATCCGTAAAGTTTCGTTACCATTTGAATTACCCCCATTAAGGCTGATGAGAGCACCAACAGGGCGTTCGTATTGCTGATTTGTTTTATACGAGGTCGATATAAAAAGAGAAAAAACAAAAATATTATGCCCGTGCGAACAAAATACAGCGAAACGGGCGAAACAACATCAAGCATAATTTTTTGGAAAATGACTTCGATTGACATAAATACCACCGCCAATATTAATCCTTTGCTTGAGGGCGATAAAACAAAATGATTTTTTCTTAAGTGCGAAAATATTAATGCCACCGAGGCGATAATTGAGGCAATTAGAATATGAATATTGGTATTTTTTTCTATGAGCATGGCGGCTAAAAGTATTGTCAGCAACGGTTGGAACATTATGATTAGTTCGAAATCTTGAACTTTTTCTTCTTGGGCTCCTTTATAGTAAAAAATGTTCCAAACAAGGGCTGAGACAATCATTAAGAAAAAAATGAGTAAGTAATATGGTTTTAAAATATCTAAACTAACTGTCCCCAGAATGGGCATCAAAATAGCGGTAAGTAAAAATAGAAACAAGAAAAGGACCGGAATAAAAACATGAATTTCCATTCTCCGGCGAGTCAGAACGACTTTGTCTATAATGATTCCGCCAGCCTGAGAAAGGGCGGCAATAAATGCGAACAATCACCCTCCTATAATATTTATTTATTTTTACGTGGAAAAATAACGTAAGCCTTACGACTTTTTAGCTGCTCAATAATAGCCCAAGATGTTTCAGGCATAAAAGGATCAATTTGGAAGGCAATTTGGGAAAGAGTTTGTAAAAGTTGGGAAATTATTTCGGTAAGTTTTTTGGGATTGTTTTCCAATTGCCAAGGTTTTTCCAAATCTATTTTTTGATTTGATTCGGTAATCATATCCCAAATTAGTTCCAGGGCTTTATCGAATTTCAAATCTTCAATTGCTTGATCAATCTGATGGAATGGCTTGGTAATGGTTTTGTATTCCCATTTAATATTGTATTTAACCGCCATAGTTAAAACCCTCTGGACAAGATTGCCCAGATCATTTGCAAGATCTGATTTGTATCGTTTTTCAAACCGATCCACGGAAAAATCTCCGTCTTGGCCGAAAGGAACTTCGCGAAAAAGAAAATATCTTAAAGGATCGACTCCGTACATTTTGACAATTTGTAAGGGATCGATTGTATTGCCCGTGGTTTTTGAAATTCGTTCGCCGTTAATTGTTAAAAATCCATGAATGAGAATCTTCCTCGGCAGTTCGTAACCCATAGCCATAAGCAGGGCAGGCCAAATAATACAATGGAAACGGAAAATATCTTTTCCGATAAGTTGCAATGACGGCGGCCAATTACCGCGAGAGCCGGTAATGTAGTTTAATAAAGCATCAATCCAGACATAAATTGTTTGAGAAGTATCCCATGGAACGAGTATCCCCCATGAAACTTTACTCCGCGACATGGCTAAATCCTGTAATGGTTGCTTTGTTAAAAAACTAATAATTTCATTTCGGCGCTCGACTGGCTCAACGAGCATCTTTCCTGATTGAATAATATCTAAAATTTTTTCTTGATATTTTGAGAGCCTGAAAAAATAAACGTCTTCAAAAACTGCCTGACACAAAGTTTTATGTACCGAACACGTATTCCCGGGTAAAAGTTCACTCACGGTTTTGTATTCTTCACACCCGACACAATATAATCCCTGGTATCTATCCTTGTATATTTCGCCCATATCGTAAAGTTTTTGGACAAACTGCTGAACATATTTTTCGTGTTCGGGATCAGTCGTCCGGATAAAATTGTCATATTTTATTTCGATGGCTGACCAAGTCGCTTTATATTTTAAAGCAATATTTTCGACAAATTCTCGCACCTCTTGGCCTTTTTTCTGAGCCGCCTGGGCAACTTTTAGGCCATGCTCATCGGTTCCGGTTAAGAAAAATACGTTACGACCCCGACGGCGCCAATAACGCGTTAAAATATCAGCTGCGGTTTTTTCGTAGGCATGGCCGATATGCGGCAAGTCAGTCACATAATCAATCGCTGTGGTAATATAAAATGTTTCCGCGGGCGCTGACTTTTTTTTAACCTTTTGCGCATCGGCCGGCTTTGGGGATTCAGAAACTTTTTGCAACGGGGTATTTAGTTGTGGTGGGGTTGGACTATTCATTTTCAATCATGCGTCCCTTGTATAATTAAAATAAACTCTCCTTGTTCGCGAACTTTAGGTAAAACTTCGGAAATTTTTCCGCGAAGGATTTCTTCAAATTTTTTGGTTAATTCCCTGCCGATAATAATTTTTCTGTCGCCTAAAACGGATTGTAAATCGTTTAAGGTTTTTTTAATTCTGAAAGGCGATTCAAAGATTACCATGGGCCAAGAATATTCTTTAATCTTGCTAAAAAGGGTCTGTCTCCCCTTTTTCTTGGGCAAAAATCCTAAAAATAGAAACTCGGACGATCTTAAACCAGCAACCGCTAAAATTGCCGTAATGCTGGACGGACCGGGAATTGTCTCTATGTCTATATTATTCCCAACCGCCTCTTGTATCAAGCGGAAACCAGGGTCAGAAATTGCCGGCGTGCCTGCATCGGTTACAAGAGCAATATTTTTCCCAATTTTAAGTTCTGAAATAATATAATCGACTTTTTGTAATTTTGAATGTTGATGGAAAGAAACTAATGGTTTAGAAATTTGAAAATGATCTAATAAAATTTTCGCCCGTCGCGTATCTTCACAGGCGATTAAATCAACTTCTTTTAAAATTCTTAAAGCCCGCAAGGTAATATCTTCTAAATTACCAATCGGCGTAGCTATGACGTATAGAGTGCCCATGTTTTCTTTCTAGAAAAATGAATAAATGGTCACTAGACCGGTAATAATCATCAAACCGGTGGCAAACCATCCAAATGCTGAAACCCATTTCGAATTATGGTGAGAGTTCATTATACTTTTATTTTGGGAAATTATACAGATTAAGACTAAAATCACCGGCGCGACTAAACCGTTGACAACGGCTGCGTAAATTAAGGCCTTAATCGGATCTAAACCGATAAAGTTTATTAACAGGCCAATTACCATAGATAAAATTATAATCCCGTAAAAATAGGCTGCTTGTTTTATGCGGTAACTTAAACCCTCTTTCCAGCCAAAACTTTCGGAAACCGCGTAGGAAGCGGATCCAGCTAAAATCGGAATTCCCAAAAGTCCGGTAGCGATAATACCAATGGCAAAAAGTAAAGAGGCATAGTTTCCTGCTAAAGGCTTGAGCGCCGCCGCAGCATCGGCGGCAGAATTTATATTGGTAATCCCATTAGAAAAGAGCGTTGCCCCGCAGACGGCGACAATAAAAAACATGACTAAATTAGAAAATAACATACCGGTCCAAACGTCAAGACGCATTTTTTTAATCGTTTTTTTATCTACTTCTTGTCTTTCTTGAATAGTTGTTTTACCTTCAACAATTCTTTCTTCGACTTCCTGCGATGTCTCCCAAAAAAATAAATATGGAGAAATTGTTGTTCCTAAAATACCCGTGATTAAGATAAATTGTTCTTTGCTCCAATCTAACGATGGTGTTAATGTATGTCTTAAAACTTCTCCCCATGGAAAGCCGTTGATAGTAAAAGCGGTAATTACATAAACGAGCAAAGTGAGAGCCAAATATTTTAAATATTTAGCATATTTTTCATACGAAATAAAAATTTGTAACACTAAACTTAAAACCACAAATCCAACAACTAAAAACCAGAAAGGTAACCACGGAACCAGAAGTTGACTTGCTTTTGCCATACCCCCTAAGTCAGCCCCGATATTGAATGAATTCGCCCCTAAAACAAGGGCCGCCACAAGATACACCAGCCATTTGGGAAAATGTTTTTTAATATTGCCGGCTAAACCCCGGCCGGTTGCTAAACCTATTCGAGCGCACATTTCTTGTACCACGGCCATGAGGGGAAAAGTTAAGGGCGCCAACCAAAGTAATTGAAAACCGTATTTGGAACCCTGTTGAGAATAAGTGGCAACGCCTGACGGATCGTCATCTGCGGCCCCGGTGGTTAAACCAGGTCCCAAACCGTGCCAAAATTGTCTGGCCTGTTTTACGGGCGGAGCATTTTCA
>JAENIV010000010.1 GCA_016844295.1 Candidatus Berkelbacteria bacterium | reverse complement strand
TTTTCTTCTCGTTTTTATTATGGCCGCAAGCCACCGTAAAAGCCAGTGAGGTTTGGGAACAAGTTGGCGGGATGGGATTAGGTGATGCTGATAATACAATGGTTATCACCCTGGAAACATTGGGTAATGCAATTTATGCTGGCATCGGCAATGACACAGATGGCGGCCGAATATATCGTTCAACTGATGGTAACACTTGGACAAAAGTGAATAATGATGGCTTTGGTCATGTCGCCTTAAACGCGATTGTTGATTTTGAAGTTTTTGGGGAAAGTCTTTTCGCCTCTGCCGATGATGATAACGCTGTTCCAGCTCAGCCGGGAGAAATCTGGAAAAGTAATGATGGTATAACTTGGATACAATCAGGGAACGACGGTCTGGGCCACAATCATAACACCGGTTTTTATGAAATGGCGGAATTTAATGGTCAATTGTATGCTGGTAGCCGAAATGCAACTGATGGCGGTGAAATTTATCGAACCGCCGACGGTACTAATTGGAATCTTATTGCCGCCTCAGCCGGAGGCTTCGGCGACGCCAATAACACTATCATTTTGTCATTAAAATCTTTTGGGGGCTGGCTTTATGCCGGGACGCACAACGATAATGGCGCCCAAGTTTGGCGTTCAAATAATGGCACTGATTGGAACCTTCATTTAGATTTTGCCCTTTTTAACGCGAACATTACAGGGGTCAATCATTTTTTTGAATTTAATAACCTCCTTCATTGGTTTGGCATTGACGCCGCCGAGGGAGCATCCATTACTCGTAAAACAACTGATATTCTTACGGAAACTTTTATCGGCTTTACCGGCGACGCTAATAATATTTGGTATTCTCAAAATGCAGTCATCTCCGACGGTCTGCTTTACGGCGGTACCCGAAATAATGTTACCGGCGGAGAACTCTGGTATACATCTGATGGGGTAAACCTCACCCAAATTGGCTTAGATGGTTTCGGCAATGTCGATAATTTCGCCATTTATGCCTTGACGTTCAAAGATTATCTCTATGTTGGTTTATCTACGGGCAACGCTTTAAAGGGTTGTGAAATTTGGCGAAGGTATTCTAGCAGTTCTTTCGGCATGAAAACAAAAAAACTGCCTGATGGTCAGCAAAACGACCGATACGGGACAACACTTGAAACTTCGGGTGGTCAAACGCCATATCAATACACTTTGATCAAAGGGGCTTTGCCATCAGGCCTTACTTTGGATGAAAATAGTGGTGAGATTAGAGGCACACCAAAAGAATCAGGCGATTTTCAGTTTATTATCCAAGTTCAGGATAGTTCTAAAAAAGAGCAGAAATCTCAAAGCATATATAATCTAAAAATAGTCGCTGGGGCAAGCGACACAAATATAAGTGAGTTGACTATTCTTCCTCTTACAGGAGCGAATCTAAATTAGTAACTGGTATATAGTTACTGTTTACTTGGATGATTATTGATTTGTTCTATTTACTTCAAAGGGTGCTTTTAAAAATTTTCTCGAAATTATTTCAGAAGGTACTTTGAGGACTACTTCAAATAGTCTTTTAGTTTAGATGCTTGCTCGTTTTTCTTCAGTTTTTGTAAAGATTTAGCTTCAATCTGGCGGATACGTTCTCGGGTTACCCCAAATTCTTTGCCAACTTCTTCTAATGTATGAGTGCGGCCGTCTTCCAAACCAAAACGCATTTTTAAGATTTTTTGCTCTCGGGGAGAAAGCATTACCAGAGATTCTCCAACATGACCGCGCATTAATTGATAGATCGCGTTTTCTTCTGGAGAGAGAGATTCTTTGTCCTCGATAAAGTCACCCAGACGAGAGTCTTCTTCTTCGCCGACCGGAGTTTCCAAGGATACTGTTTCTTGGGAAATTTTAATAATATGTTCAACTTTTTCCACCGGTAAACCCATTTCTGCGGCAATTTCTTCCGGTAAAGGTTCGCGGCCTAAATCTTGAACCAATTGGCGCTGGGTACGAATAAGTTTGTTGATTGTTTCTACCATATGAACTGGAATACGAATAGTTCTGGCCTGATCAGCAATCGCCCTTGTAATTGCCTGACGGATCCACCAGGTAGCATAGGTGGAAAATTTATAACCTTTATGATAATCGAATTTTTCCACCGCCCTGAGTAAACCGGTATTCCCCTCTTGGATTAGATCTAAAAGCGATAAGCCCCGACCAATATATTTTTTCGCGATCGATACTACTAAACGAAGATTGGCTTCGGCTAATTTTCTCTTGGCAGTTTCGTCTCCCGCTTCAATTCTTTTGGCCAAACGGATTTCATCTACGGTCGAAAGTAAAGGAATTTTTCCGATTTCCCGTAAATACATCCGAACAGAGTCGTCGGAAATATCTTTGAGTTCCCCAACTTTTTGCTCACCTTCCTGTTCAATATCTAAAAGTCGCTTGCCTTCCTTGATATCTATTGCCTGTAAGAAAAACTCATCGTAGAGGGAGTCCAGAAGAGCGATTTTCTTTTCCGGTTCGGGAAAGGCCTGCATGATTTCTTGGTACGTTACAAAACCGTGTTGATGGCCCTTTTCCAAAAGAGCCTCAATCTCCGGAGGATATTTAACTTCTTTTTCTTTTTTATTCTTGATCTTTCGACTCACATACCTTGACACAGGCGGCGGAACTCTTGTTTTTCGTTTTTTAATTTCAAGGGCAACACCAGGACCTTTGGGCCGTGGATGTTGAATTGAAAAATTTTCCGCTCGCATCGCAGTGCGAGATTTATTCCGTGAATAGTTATCGACTGATTTCATCCTGAAACTCCTTAATTTCCGCCCAAGGCGGATCGGCCCAGGGCCGAAATTTTTAATCTTATTACGTCGTAACAAGGTTCTGCCGTCGGGCAGGTTCTTATTTAGAAATTGCCTCTTGAAACTCCTTGACTAATTGTTTCAACTTCTTGTAGTCGCGCGCATTCTCTGCTTTTTTGATTTCTTGGGCATAATGTTCTTTAAGATCTTCTTTCGTATCCTTTTGCATGTGGGCAATTGCCTGAGCAAAATCTTGATTAATTAGATCAGAATTTTCTTCATACAATTTTTCTGCTTCGGCAATCAAATTATCAATTAAAATACTGGTCTCGCGCGAGACGGTATTTTTTATTCTTTTAAGAACGTTTTTCTTATCTTTATCATACTCTCTTTCGAGACTCGTGTAAATCGTTGCGAGGTTTTTATTTTTAAAATTTTCTAATTTTATTTTTCCACGGGTCTCGGGAATTTTATCAGGTGAAAATAGCATTATAGATAAAAGTAAATCTTCAGCATCGATATTTCTTTTTTTTATCTGTGCTTGCTTGGGGTTATCTTGTTTTGCGGCAGAAACTTTTGTTAGAGCGTCAAAAACGACGTCTTCATTAACTTCTAATCTTTTGGCTAGTAAATTTACAAAATGGGCCTGTTCGATTGAATCTGGAATTATTTTGATTATCGGCAATATTTCTTTGGCAATTTCTTTTTTTTCTTGAGAGGTTAATTCTCTGTCCTCGATTTTTGATTTCTTAAAAGCCAACTGAAAATACCAATCGATAACCGGTTTTGCGGTTGTAACCGCATCTGTCCAAAGTTTGGGGTTTACCGCGATCATTTCACCCGGGTCCTTAAATTCTTCTAAATCAACCATCCGGACATTAAACCCCTTGCTAATGGCCATTTCGTAAGCCTTTTTTGAAGTCACCAAACCCGCTGTGTCGCTGTCAAAGGCAAAGATAATGTTGGGGGTATAACGATAAAGAATACGTAAATGTTCATTCGTAAGAGCCGTTCCGGAGGTTGCCACGACGTTCTTAACGCCGGCTTGATGAGAGGCAATAACATCCATCTGCCCTTCAACAACGACGGCGGCATTTTCCTGTTTAACAGATCCACGCGCCTGGTTGAGATTGTATAATATTTGGCCTTTGTGAAAAATTATTGTCTCAGGTGTGTTCAAATACTTTGGTTCTTGTTTCGGGTCCAAGACTCGGCCTGTAAAAGCAATCACGTTTCCCATGACATCTCGAATGGGGAAAATGATCCTTCTAAAAAACCTATCAGGACTGCCAGCAGATTGAATCTCTGAAGGGTTAAATCCCCTTTTCTGTAAAAATTGGCTCATGAGCATTTTTGAAGGTGCATAGCCGACCATAAAATCTTTCAGAGTTTGTAAGGTAATTTTACGTTTTTCAAGATATTCAAGAGCCTGCTTGCCTGCCGGCCTCTCAAGAAGAATTTTATTAAATGCCAAAGCAGATAAATTGTTAAGTTTATAAAGGCGGGTTTTGCGGTCTTTGCCTTCTTCAGGTTTGAATTCCCTCCTTTTTAACTGCACACCCGCCCGTTCGGCTAAAATTTTTAAGGCTTCGGGAAACTCCAAATTTTCCATTTTCATGACAAAGGAAAAAATGTCCCCGCCTTCGCCGCAGCCGAAACATTTAAAAATCTGCTTTTCCGCCGAAACCATCAAAGACGGCGTTTTTTCCTGATGAAACGGACACACCGCTTTGTAATTTGACCCGGCCTTTTTAAGTGTTAGATATGTAGAGATAAAATCAACAATATCTATACGTCTTTTTATTTCTTCAACTTCATCCATGTTTAATTTCTCCTGCCCCGCATACGACGATTATTGTCATAACACTATGTAATAGGTTTGACAGGAAGTTATTATATCGGGGTCAACTTCATCCATAGCAGATTAAATATAGCAGATAATTTTAAAAAAAAGAAAACGGCCTCACCTTTGGGCGGACCGCTCATGATAATAATGATTCGATTACGTGCTATTTTTCTTTTTCGGCCTAAGGATGGCACTTACGCGCCGATTGGCTCAGGATTGCTGACATAGATTGGCAGCGCATTGTTGTTTTCGGCCAAAAGGTCGGTGAGTGTCTGACAGATTTGTGCCTGTTCTTCGCCATAATAACCTTCTGGCGTACAACAGACATTTCCAGCCTCACAACAGAGGTCGAAATCAGCGCCGTCTGAACAAGTGAGGATCAATCTTCCTTCAACTCTGGGAATGCTGGGATCAAGAAGTCTCAAGTAGAGTTTGCCGAGACGCGGCAAAACAACACACGGGCCGCTTTCGTTGGTGTCAGCATCCTCAAACTCAAGTGAGGCGTCAAGAGTAACTATCAAATCCTGAGGGATCTCAGCGGGAGTAATAACGGCGTTATCCTGCATCATGACATTGAATTCAACTCTGCCCTTGTCGGTAACAATCGTTCCTCGACAATTGGCCATTGAACCACTGTCCGTCGGAAGGAGACTGGAAATGAGGATCTGTTTGACCACCACTTTCTCCTCGGTACGGGATATTGATATTATATAAGAAAGCCGAGAAATTTTCAAGGCGTTCAAAAGATAACTAAAAAGCCCGAGGGTTAGTCGGGCTCATAGGATTTGTAGATTCCTTGAGATGGATCGTGAGTTGCGCGCTTGATGACGCGCTCGCGAGATCTCATAAGGTTTGGCAGAATATCTAATAGGAGGATGACTATGAATGGTCTGACGAATTCATTTTCTGGCTTCATAAGCCTGGTTAAAAGCGAGATGCGGCCAGAAACGCTTTCGCCTTCGAGATATCTTGTAATTGCACTGTCATAATCACTCGAACGAAGCCTTGAACGTACAATGGCGATTGGTTCTTTGCCATTACGACCGCAAAATCTTCGCCAACTTGGTTGTCTTCTCCAATCGTTGGCGATAACGACGGATACATCTGCCGGCGTAAGAAGAATTTCCGTTATTTCGGTAATTCTCCCGGGAAGATCGGCAAAAATGATCCTGTTGGCTCGTCTTGCTTCCTTAAGAAGGTTAACCCTTTCAAGGGCAAGTTTATCTGTCCAGGGGCGCTTGATCTTTCTTAGGGCCTCGGCGTCGACTTTGCCTGGGTGAGCAATCGCCTCCACAGTTGGTGTCCCTGCATCCATATCAAAAAAGATTGCCTCCATCTCGAATCCATCCCAACCCTCCTGGCTTTGGATAGTGTGGATTAGATTGTTCGATGCCCGCGCAAGCGTGGCGGCCAAAGTCGATTTGCCGCTATTAGGAGGGCCGCCGATAGCCACAACGAGACTCTGATTTCGCAAATATCCTATCATTTCCTGTGGAAGATTGGCAGTCCGCCAGTCTGTGATCGGCGAAAGATGATCAAACTGGTTTAACCGAACTGGCAAAGTGAAAAACTGCTCTCCTTTGCCAGGCCATGGACTGCCGAACCCCCATATTGCTTCTCCTACTGATAACGAAGGAAGGAATTTAACGGGATTTAATTTCATACATCTGCGTAAATAATCTGTCATATAATCTAGGCAGAGTTGAGGATACTGCCAGTACTGACGCAGAACTTGTCTTAGCCGACGAAATGCTTCTCGGCCTTGAGGTGTCCCGGCGTTGCAGGCGCGGTTGTAAAGCCATGTTAGGTTTGGATCTAATTTAACGAACTTTGACAGATTGTCCTCGAAAGCCTTGCCGAAAAGCGCGATTGTACCAGAATATTTTATCTTATCGGCATCGACACGGTTCGGACCCCAGTGGTAGAAAACCATGGTTTTTTCGTCTATCAGACCTCTCAGGGTATAAATAAGGTATCCCAAGCACGATAGCATCGTGCATGGGAAAGGCACGAGGGCTATCTTGTAGGCTTGGGGTTTCACGCGTTTCTCCTGTTCGGGTTGGTAAGGTAATCCCGCAAACATCATATTATATATGATGAGAAATAATAGTCAACAAAAACTAAGCCCAATGAGATCATTGATACTATAATTAGTTACAATGTTTTAGTTTACTTTTTATACCTGTTTTTTAACCACAACACTCTCAATGTGTTCGTGGCGTTGGCGGCGCGCGCCGGCGACCCCGGCCAAAACCGCAATGAAAATGGCGACTTTGAAAGCAGTGTACCAAGAGATTGTTCCCGCCACCAAACCCTGAGAGACGGCTCCGGGAAATAAATCCGGTACGGTCCAGGCCCAGAGAAGTTTTAAAAGCAATAAAACAACAATAAAAATTCCTACCATTATTGCCAACATTCCCGGAATAATGGCAAGCATCCACGCTTTTTTCATTTTACCTCCCCATTAGATATCTTTATTTTTTATTTCTTTTGCTAATTTTTGCAATTCTTCTAAATCTTTTTGAGGTCCTAACTGAGTTGAAAGATATCCGGGATATTTGTCGAAATATTTTCTTTCAGGCGCCCACATTTCGGTGAATTTCTCATTTAGCCCATGCAAAGGGTAAAGTTTAATATGGGCGTGATTTACCCCCATACCTTCCATAACCATGGAAACCCGCCGGACACTTAAGCCTTTTTCGAGAATTTGCGCGACTTTTTTAGCCGCTAAAAAGAATCTTTGATAAATTTCGTCTGGCATTAGAAAGGCGTCAGAATCGTAATGTTTTTTTGTTAACGCCAAAGTCATACCCCTTGTATTTGGATTAACATCTAAAATCGCTAAAAATTCGTCATCTTCCCAGATTTTAGCCGAAGGAATTTCTCCGCCAACAATTTTACAAAAAATACAATCTTTCATCTTTTTACCAATCCTTTTTTAAAAACGCATTGTTATCTTGTCGCCTTCATCACGAATTTTAAACCAAGCCCTCTCGGCGTTTAACCGAAGATCGGTATAATCAAAGTTACGCCAACGATATTGGCGGTCAAAAAGTTTTTTGGCGACGATTTCCTTCAGTTTGCCTTCTATTTGCGCCACATCAATATTAAGAAATTTTACCTCGTATTCTTCTTTCATTTTAATCTCTTTAAAATTTCCGAAACTTTTCCGGGTAACGTTCTTGTTTAGACATGTTGTTTCCTTATATTACCGAATGTAAATTGGATAAACTCGACTATTATGGCAATTGCGATTCCTACCATAATTATTATTAAAACCATCCGCATGGACCGCTCTGTCACGGCGGTCAGGTCGAACGGGAAAATAAAATAAATGCTGTAAAAGACAAAAAACGCCCAAATATTAACAAAAAATTGTAATAAATGTTTAAACCATGCTTCGTCATAAAAAAGGAATAAAATATTGATAATAATATTGGCCACAAACATTATATTTAAAAGCACTAAAATAGTCGAATACGAATCGGTTAAAAAATTGACAGGCCAGTTTGGCAGACTATTAACAACATAAATAAAAGCGACATTGAAAATAATAGCGAAAACATAACCTATCAAACGGCCACTGCCTTTTACGCGCGCCTTAACCTTTTTGTTAATAGATTCGCTAAATGCTTTGCGAAAATCTTCTTTTTTAGCCATAACTTTTTCTTCTCTATTAATGTCTCGCTAACTCTTGTAAAACTCTATTTATTATAACATCAATGACTCTCTTCGCAGATTGCATCGATTCTTCATCCCGGCGGATTCGCTCACGCAAATCGCCGTATTCGGTAATAAATTCATCTATCTGAGCAATTAGACTTTCGTCACTAATTAACCCTTTTGCCTGGGTTAAATCGTTAAACACAATCCGCCACCACTCGGGGTTGTCTTTAGAGATTGCCAGCCGTTCGAGTAAATCCTGATAAAGAAGTTGTCCTTGTGAACCTTCTTGCAGGTGGAATGTTTCCACTTAACCTCCTAAATATTATTGTTACGCTTCTGCGCTCAATCTTTCAAGTCCTAATTGGTGTAATTTTTCTTCGACTTGCCACCTGTGAAAGTAACTTTCTCCATCTCGGTCACCGTCAATGGCTTGGACATCACCTTTATATAGACATAATAACATTCTTTGCTGCCGAGAATCCGGGAAAATTCTTTCGAAAGATTCAGGCGGTTTCGTTCCCTGAAGAATATCTCCCAACAATTCATCAAATCTAATAAGGGTAAGAATTAGTTCGCGGTCATCGGCTGACAAGCCTCTGACTTGATGCAGATATTCAGACGCTATCACCGGATTGTCTATTGCCTGCTCGCCTTGGGCACCCTTACCGACATCGTGAAGTCTAGCAGCAACTTGGACAATCCCTACCTCATGTTCATTCAAACCATAAGTACTTCCCCAAGTACCGACCTTTTCAGTTGCTAAAAGTAAATGTTCTTTTAAAGTAAAACGATGGGCACCGCTTGATTGGGCGACATCGTATTGATCTAAATAGGTTGTTTCGCCTAAAAATTCTTGGGTTGACCGGTAAGGTTTTCTTTTTTCCACTTCTTCAAGATAATCTTCGTAAGTAAAAACTAAATCGCCATCTCCACCCCCTTCGCCTGGACTAAGAGCATAAGCAGGAATATATATTTCTTCTTCGGCACACGCTTTAGTAATTAAAGGAAGACTGGCAGCCGGATCCCGCAGAAGAAATGCGTGAATCTCCGTTGATGGGGAAGCACCCAAAATTAAAGTGTGGCTGCCTCGCTGGTCCGCCGCATAATAAGTTATACCTTGCTCCCATTCGGATTGATCCCGATCAGTAACCGCGATGACCTGTAAATTTCGCCCTTCTTCAGACATAGCATTCCCATAGCCGAAAGTGATTGTCCCGCTTAGGACTTCTGAAGCACTTTTACCTTCCAAATCCCTTTCTGGTTCTATGACGCTATAATCAATATGAAAGGGATAGGCGTCAGCGTCGGCTGTCGGGCCGAGAAGTTCCCCGCAAAGATTACCGTTTCGTAACACCAAATTTGCCACGGTCGCAGGCAGGCCGTGAACATACATTCCATGTTTAAATTGAAATTTCGGCAGGGCGTTCCGATTGCGCTCACTAGCCCTTGTCTTGGCTTCAAAAGACCTGGAAATTTCGATTGTACGCCTGGTAATGTCCGCGAGGACTGCTAATTTTCTGTCATACAATAATTCGCTAAATTTCGTTTCAATCTCTTCTTGGCCTTCTTGAATTTTTAAAGGATAATTACTCTCCGATTCGTCAAGTTTACTGTGTAATCTAGCATCAACGAAAGCGATTAATTCCTCGTGCAAAAGCCGGCTGCCTCCAAAAATAGAGACCATAGATTTAGCGCGCTCGAGAATATCACCGTTAGCAAAAAGATAATGGATTAATTGATTCCGGTTGGATTCTAGTTCGCCCCCCGGAGAGATTAACTCCATAAAATCCGGAGCCGTTCTTGGCAAAGTCATAACTTGCTCAAAAGCCTCTGGGTGGCGGGCTAAAAAACTTAAAACTGAAGTTTGCGTTATGACCGGCTCCAAAGCCACTAACTTTCCCTCTTTAACCCCTCGGTATAAAGTTGACCAATCTTGGGTAAATTGAGTAAGATTTTCCAGGGTAATTTCCGACGGTTTAGAACGATCTTCAATCCCAGGCAAAGTTCGAAGGTACATAATCATTTTCCGGGCAAATTCTTCGTTTAAAGATCCGTCTTCCTCAGCAAAATTATCAATATTTACAATTCCATCCGGTCTTAATGACAGAATGCGAAAAAGTTTAAACCTTTCTTCCGGAGGTGTTCCGCCTCCGGCGATTCTAGATCTGAAGGCTTTAGCCATCCTCTCAACTAAAGAGGACTTAGCCATAAAAACAAAATCCTGCCCCGTTTGGGTAAGATCGCGAATTAATCCTTCTTGATCTCCGGTAGCGAACATCTCGCCAAACTTAGCGACCTTGTGGGCAAAAAGTTCTGGGTTTCTTTTTTGAGCAATAGCGATTGGTTCCAAACTGGCATTGTTACTGTCCAATATGACCAATAATTCCTCGTAAAGATCTTCTTCGGTCCCGTATTCGGCAAGATAAATTAAATCAGAATATTGAGGATCTTTATGTTTACTTAATCCACGTCTTGCTCCCTCAAGGGTAAACTGTAATAATTTTTCTCTTTCAGCCGGAAGCGTTTGCGAAACGAATTGACTATCTAAAAAATGTTCAAAAACCCGGCCTTGATCTGATAATATTCCCATAACGCGATCTTGAGGCGGAGAGGAATTGCCGTATACATTAGATTCTGATTGGTATGGCAAGCACTCTTGAGCTCCAGACTCGGACATTTCCTCGTCATATCCGGCAAGCAAACCAAAACGGATAAATCTTGACAAATCGACCCCTTGGTACTCATATGTTAGTCGTTGGACAAGATCAGATTGTTCGTGCCCCTGAGCCTGAAATTGACGTCCAAAATCAGCGATAATATTTTCTCGTTCCCCTGGATTAGCCGAAATAACTTGGTGGACAAAACCAACAATGCTATCGCATTGTTCACCTGTAAGTGAACCGCGTGGACAATTTAAAAGTACTGTTCCCTCTTCCTGGTCTTGAATAAACCATGCTTCCCCTTCGCGGTGGTAAGGATTCCAAGATTGATATCCGCGTGGGTCTCTTTCATCAATGTAAATGACCTGTCTGTCAGTTTTATAATCTCTTTTTCTGCTATATAATTTGGTTTCGAATTCCAATAATTCATCAATTCCTTGGTAAACGCGAGTTTGCCCCTCTTTATCCTGTAGAACTAATCTTTGATCGTGTAATGACCACTCTTGAATCACATATTCGTCATGGCGGCCGACAGTCTGGCCTGGTTCAAAGCGCCATCTAGCAAGAGTCATTTCGTAAACTTTGTCTTCTGGAAACGTCATGGTAAATAAACCGTCATCACTCCTTAAATTAAACGTTTGGTCGTGCCGATTATATGTTCCTGTAATAGCCACATCACGGGGAATATGGTAGAGATCCAAACCCTGATCGGAAAAACTTAGATGTTCATGATGCCTGGTCATAAAATCTCGGAAATGGGCTTTACGCATTTGCTCTATACAAAGGACATCAAATTCCGCTGGTGCGAGAACGCGAATATCATCCCTTTGAATTTCTTCTTGAATATGAGGCCTAACAACAGTTTCAATGTACTCGCTAATAACTCTTTTCTGAACCGCACCAAGGATGCCTTGAACTTCTTGCTCGATTTGCTCTCTAACGGGAGCAATAACTTCCTGATTAACATATCCTCGTTTGCGATTGGAAATTGAGTAACGCCATACCTGGTCTGCACCTGTTCGCGAGAGAGTTGTTAAACGCTCGCCAAGGGCTTCTTTTTGGGCCTCTAAGCCCTGGACTTTATCGTTTAATTTTTGGATCTTTTCTTGTAAACCAAGATAGGCCGATTCCGTAGCATGGGCAGATTTTATCTCCGCGCCTTTGAAAATTCTGCGCGCAGGTCTTAATACACGTGAAGTTTTCCTGTGCCTTTCAAGAGTTGGACGAACTTCGTCATATTCGTCCCGTCTTGAAGCCGAAGCATATTCTAAACTGGTCCTTTCATCTTGCTGAGCGCGGATATCTTGTTCTAACTGACGGTATTGATCTGCTAAAGGATCACCGATATGGTCAATCTGTTGAGATACGACGGATAAACGTAAATATTCCTCTCGGCTTAGAGATGGTTTAGCCTTCCAGTCGGACAATCCTTGAACCTTTTGGATAAGTTCTTCTTTGGCTTCAACTGTCGGTTCGGGCATTGCCGCTGTAGAAACCTCCCGAGACCTATCCTCTTCCAATTGTCTAAGTTCCCCAATCAAAGTTTGGACACTTAAAGCAATAGCGGCTCGCCTTTCATCAAGCAACCTTTTAAGAGTTTCGTTAGGATTAACTGCCTCCGCCGAAGTATCCCCATCCGGTGGGGGTGGGGCTTCCGGACCTTCCCCATCTGG
>JAENIV010000064.1 GCA_016844295.1 Candidatus Berkelbacteria bacterium | reverse complement strand
AGGCACAACTCGGAAAAGAAATTATGAATTTTGCCTCATTAAATAATCCGATTGATTTAGGCGGTGATGCATCGGCCTTAAATTACTTTAATGCTATCAATTTTTTGAATAATAGTAATAAATATTCATCGATTATTGTAATTGTCACACCCCAAACTATGACCGATGTAAAGTCAATTACCCAGATATTAACTAAATTCAAAAACTCTCCTAAACCTGTAATCGCGTGTTTCTTGGGGGGGACGAAAATGAATCAAGGTATACAAATTTTAAGAAAATCGAGCCTGCCACACTATGATGATCCGTCTGAAGCAATAAAACTAATTTCAAGAATTATTCAATATTATTATAGTCAAAAGTCCGATCATTCTATTTTAGAAGTAAATATCGATAATAATTTTAATAATCTTTCAGACGAAGATATTCTTAGACATTATAATTTACCATTTGTTAAATCTTTCAGGGTAAAAAATGATGCAGACATAATGGGCCACCTTGAAAATATGTCTTATCCAGTCGTATACAAATCCCAAAAGGAGAAAATGCGAGGTAAAGCGGGCAAAATAGGTTTAAATATTGGTGATCATACATCCCTGGAAAGAGCCGTAAAAGTTATTGGTTTTCCGGGTATATTACAAAAAATGGTAGACTCACCTTATGAACTTATTGTTGGTGCCAAACGTGATTCTAAGTTTGGAATAAGTTTATTATTTGGACAAGGTGGTATTTTTACAGAAGAGTTTGATGATATATGTCTTAAATTACTGCCATTGACACACGCCGATTTGGACGAGATGATAGAGACAACAAAGGTTTGGCCTTTAATAAGAAATTTTAAGGTCAAGGATATTTTAAAATCACTTATTTTAACAATTTCTAAAATCATGGAAGAAAATCTTGATATCCAGGAATTTGAAATTAACCCGTTAAAAGCCTCGTATGGGAATATCATTGGCGTTGATATAAATATTAAAAGAGCAAAATGACTATAAATAATAAATTAACGTAAATTTTTTTCTAACGAAAATATGACTAAAGAATTAATAACCGGGAATGAAGTTTTAGCAAAAGGCGCCTTAGCGGCTGGGGCTTTAATGATGACAGGCTATCCGATTACTCCGACAACGGAAATGATGATGTACTGGGCCCAAAATTGTGCTAAAAACCCAGATTTAAAATTTTTACAAACAGAAGATGAAATGTCAGCGGGTTTTGCGATGATCGGAGCGATTTTAGCAGGAACAAGGGCTTTTTCCGCGAGCGCAGGTCCGGGA
The DNA here is from genome assembly GCA_016844295.1 of Candidatus Berkelbacteria bacterium. Taxonomy (GTDB): domain Bacteria; phylum Patescibacteriota; class UBA1384; order UBA12157; family JAENIV01; genus JAENIV01. The sequence continues at coordinate 3,215 of JAENIV010000064.1, read as the reverse complement.
AATGTTTTGATGCAAGATGCATTTTCAATGGCAGAAAATATGCGTTTACCAACGGTAGCATTTATCATGCAAAGAGGCGGTCCTTCAACTGGTACGGTGATATATTCGCAACAGGAAGTAAATCTGACCTGCTTTGGGGGTAACGGTGAGGGTTTAAGAATTGTATATTCTACTTCTGGGTTACAAGACCTTTATGATTACGCGATCAAATCATTTAACACGGCCTGGAAATATAGGTTTCCAACATTTGTTTTAGGCGACGGATATCAATCAAAAATGCTTTCAGATGTTGAAATCTACGATCCCAAAGAAAAGAATATTGAAATTATTGATGCTCACCCATATTTATTAAACCCTAATAAAACGGTGGATACATATATTAATTTACGAAATACTTATAACTTAGAAAGCGAACTTCATGAGGTTCTGTTAAACCATAAAAAAGCATTCCGGGATATTATGCCCGAAGTTATTGAATACGAAGACATTCATACTCTTGACGCAGATATTGTTATTTTTGCCCACGGAATTGTAGCTGCGGCCGCCAAAGATGCAGTTGAGATGTTAAGAGCGAAAAATATTAAAGTCGGTTTGTTCAGGCCAATCACGCTTTCCCCTTTTCCAAGGGATTCTGCTTGCCAGGTTTTAAAAAACAAAAAGGCCATACTAATTGCCGAGTCGTCACTAGGACAATTTAGCAGATTAGTATTGTCAAACCTATACTGTCCGGAGAATTTAAGAATATATGAAATGCTAGAACCGGCAGTGGGAATAAATAGCAATGAAATATCTCAAAAAGTAGAAGAAATTCTAAAGGAGATGGTGTGATACCGGAAAATAATATCCCAAAATCGTGGAAAAAAGAAGAATTACCCCACAAGTTCTGCCCGGGATGTGGGCAATCTGAAGCCTTAAAAATTCTAGGTTATGCTATAGACGAATTAGGAATTCAAAACAAAACTATATATGCAAGTGACATCGGTTGCTCGCTGCTTAGTTGGAATATGTTTGACGTTGATACAATCCAAACCCATCACGGTAGGGCAACGCCGGTAGCGGTTGGCTTTAAACATGCGAAGCCCGAAGCAGTCGTTTTAGCTTTTATGGGAGATGGTGGTGGCTATGCTATTGGTGCTCAGCATTTAATTAATGCTTGTATGCGAGATGATAAAATCACAATAATTTTAATTAACAATGCAAACTACGCCATGACGGGAGGACAGATGGCACCGACTACATTATTAGAGCAAATTACGGCCACAACTCCGCAGGGAAGAAAATTAGCAGATTTCGGTTTACCTTTGCACGGGCCAGAGATGCTTTCTCCTATAGCATCGGATAATGCATATATTGCTCGATCTATCTCTAACGATTTTTGGGGGCTGTTAACAACATTCAAAAAGGCCATTAATAATCAAATCGAAGGCCGAGGTTTTAGTTTTGTGGAAGTCCTCAGTATGTGTCCAGTAAACTGGAAAACAGATGCTCAGGAATCGATTAATTTTGTTGAAAAAATGGCGGAGATTTACCCTGTAAAAGAATTTAAAATACCCGAAGGATTAAAATGTTGAGCGAAGCGAAATCCGCCCCTAGCGGAATGAAAATACTTATTTCGGGCGAAGGTGGCCAAGGCGTTCAGATAATATCGGAAGTTATTGCTAAAACAGCCCATAAGATCGGTAAAAATACATCATATATGCCTCAATTTGGTGTCGAACAGCGCGGTGGTGCATCTGTGGCATTTTTACAAATTGCAGATAAGAAAATAATTTATCCTAAATTTTCCAAGGCTAATATTGTTTTGGTTATGTCAAACAGATCGATAGACGCGGTAAAACAGTATTTAAATCAGGAAACATTATTTATTTTTGATTCAACAAATATAGATAATGAACACCTAAATCAAATACGCAACGAAGTTACAAAAGTCCTCAACATTAACGCTCGGGAATGGGCATTGAAAAACTTATCGACGAAAGTTACTAACATGATATTTTTAGGGGCTTTATTACAATATTTGCCTGATATTAAGGTTGAAGATATTAAAAACGTTTTAAGCGATAAACTAATTAACTCTAAAAATGCTGAATTAATTGATATGGATTTTAGAGCAATTGACTATGGATATAATATTGCGCGAGAAGAAAACAATAATCTTAATGGCCAAGAAACCAAGGAAATTGAAAATATTTCCCAAGACGATAATAAAACTTGGCAAAGGTATCCAAAATTTTGTAAAAGTTGCGAATTGTGTATTGTGCGCTGTCCCGTAAAAGCATTATCTTTTTCGAACGAATTAAATTATCTCGGAACTCAATTACCTCAAATAGATATAAATAAATGTACGGCCTGTGGCCTTTGTCAACTTATCTGCCCTGATGGGGCAATTAAGGTTACGAAAAAGAACTAACATTCAATCGCATAAAAACCTATAAAAACACCTACACTAAATTGAAATATCCTTAAATTTATGGTATAAATAGAGTATGTCATATGTGTATTTCCTGAGAAGTGTTAAAGATGGAGAGATGTACATAGGCTCGACTAAATGTTTACGGAATAGAATCAGGGAACACATAAAAGGTAATGTTCCTAGTACAAAAAATCGAGGACCTTTAAATATTATCGGATGGAGGAAGTTTTACGACATCGCAGAGGCGGCTCAATGGGAAAAGAAATATAAAAATAGTCACGGTCAAATTGAAAGAGATATTAAAAACAAAAAGATCATTATGTCCCACAAGGCGTAAGAGTACTTTGGGCACCCAAAATGAATAAGGGCGCCGCCCAGAGGGCTCTGCCCGGAGGGCCCGTAGTTCAGCGGTAGAATGCCTCCATGGCATGGAGGAGGTCCGCGGTTCGAATCCGCGCGGGTCCACCACAATGAATTTAATTTATTTTGATGCGCCTCGCCCTCGCCTGCGGCTCGGGCTTCGGCGGGCAATTTGTAGAGTAAATCGTATGGTTTTTGGAAATCTATAAGTAACGATTTACTCAAAATTCGGCGGTTCGAGCCGACAGTTTTCAAAAAATTTCTCATTCCGAGGAATTTTTTTGTTTTAACAAGATTTCCTGCTTGGTTGGCCTCAAAAATCCAATTTTTTAAGAGTTCGAGCGGTTGATTTCCTTTTCGCTCAAAATCGTTTAATTTTTCTTCAATAGATTTCTTTTGTTCTACGAGTTCGTTTTTCATTTCGTTAAATTCTTGAAGTTCC
>JAENIV010000063.1 GCA_016844295.1 Candidatus Berkelbacteria bacterium | reverse complement strand
CACCAGGGGAATAGATAATTGTTTATGGGTTTTCCCGCGAACCATTTGGCAAGCATTAGCCGAGAAGTTATCTAATTTACCCTTATCAGATGCTAATTCTCGGGCTTTTTCCCGGTTAATGCTTGCCGGCGCAATGGAAATTGAATTTGATTCTCAGGGGAGAGCCCTACTTCCGGGATATTTAAGGGATTTCGCCGGTTTAAAAAAGAACGCTATCGTTGCCGGACTGTATAACCGTTTAGAGATTTGGGACGAAACCAAGTGGAAATTATACAAAGACAAAACTGAAAAAGCCACTGATCAGATTGCTAAACACTTGGCCGATTTGGGCGTTTAACATCCACGAATCTTTAATCACGAATAGACACGAATAATAAGGAATATCAGGGATTAGTGTATAAAATTCGTGAAAAATGATTCATTTCATTCTTGTACGACTAGCAGCCAGTTAAAATAAAAACTAACGGCTGCATATGGATATATTTATTCGGCCCTACTCGTCACAAATTAGTGCCGAAGCGGGGCAAAACAAAATCGGAAAATTTTACGCTTTTCGCCGGAAGGTGAAAGCGAATTAAGGAGGGGCACTGGCTGCTAGTCCTTTCATTAGTTTCGTAAATCGCCATGCACATACCAGTTTTAACCAATGAAACTATCGAAAACCTTGCCCCTCATCAAAATGAGAATTTTATTGATGCAACTTGCGGTTTCGGAGGTCATGCAAAATTAATCCTTGAAAAAACAACCCCAGACGGAAAATTATTAGCCATCGATCAAGACATTGTGGCCCTAGAAAACGCTAAGAAAAACCTTGATGAGTTCGGTGAACGGGTAAGTTTTGCCCATTCAAATTTTGACAACTTGGGGTTAATCATCCGGGAATGGAAGGTCCAAGAAGTAAATGGCGTATTATTCGACTTAGGCGTTTCGACGTATCAATTAACATCAAGCGAAAGAGGCTTTTCTTTCCTGCCTCGTGGCAAGGCGGGTAACCAAGATTCAATCCTCGACATGCGTATGTCTCCCGAAAGCCAGAAACTTTCAGCCCAAGAGATAGTCAACAAATGGGCCGAAAATGATTTAAAAAGTATCTTAAAAAAATATGGTGAAGAACCATTCGCAGCCAAAATCGCCCAAGCAATTGTTTTCGAAAGAAAAAAACAGCCGATTATTTATACAAACCAACTGGTAGAGGTTATTAAAAAAGCCCTACCACCACAATACCGGATTAATCGTCAAAAACACTTTGCCACTTCGACTTTTAGGACATTGAGAATGACCGTTAACAACGAACTGAAAGTATTGGAAAGCGGACTAAAGCAAGGTTTACAGATTTTATCTCCAGGCGGAAGGATGGTAGTAATCTCCTTTCATTCGCTTGAAGACAGAATCGTTAAAAATTTTTTCCGAGACAATCCAAATTTAAAAGTAGTTACCAACAAACCGGTTATCGCTTCAGAAGAAGAAATAAACAACAATCCCAAGGCGCGTTCCGCTAAACTACGGTGTGCGATAAAAATATAAATTAATAATTTGGGAGGGGTATGCTCATTACTCAAAATAATAGTTGGCAAAGTGGCTTTCGAAAAAGGACTATTTCAAAATCATTAAAAATTGGTCCAATTTCTTTAAGATTTATTACCTTAGCGCTTTTAGCTATCGCTGCCCTTTTTTATCTTTCACAAAGTACTCAAGCATCAACATTTAAATATAAAATTATGGATCTCGAAGAACAGAAGCAAAAAGCCCAAACAGATGTTAATCAATTAGAATTGGAATCCGCCAGGCTCAAGTCGCTCAATGAAATTAAAAATAGTGCTCAGAACATAAACCTCGAGCCGATTCAAAAATAATTTATTCTTTAAATTTAAGCGAATTTGGAAGACAATATATATAGTGGTCTGACGAAATATGGAAAATATTTATTGGTATAAAAGATTAAACTTTCTTTTAGGTATTTTTATCTGTATAGCCGCAGGTCTATTATTTCGTTTATTCCAAAAACAAGTTTTAGGCCACGCCGCTTATGCTGCCCAGGCAGAAGATCAATATATTGTTAAAAAAGATCTACCCGCACAAAGAGGAAAAATTTATGCATCAGATCAATTTCCATTGGCATCTAATAAACAGTTTTACCAAGTCTTGGCCATCCCAAGGAATATAAAAAACCCGGACGATGTTGCTGAAAAACTCGGACCATTGTTGGATATCCAACAATCAGATATATTTACTCAAATAAACAATGATAAGAATTACGTTCCGCCTCTAAAGCACAGTCTTTTAGAAGGGGAAGCCGATAAAATCGCGGCCTTAAAACTCAAGGGAATAATCGTTTTACCCGAATCAAAGCGTTTTTATCCGGAAGGTGAACTCGCGTCTCAAGTTTTAGGGTTCGTTAATGATACAGGCAAAGGTGAAAATGTTTTAAGCAAAGCAGTCAAAAAGTATTCGGCTGATTCAGGATCAATCGTAGTTATGGATCCAAATACCGGTGCAATTTTGGCAATGGCCGGTGAACCTACATTTGATCCCAATAAATTTAATGAAGTTCCCAAAGAAGACCAGAATGTTTTTAATAACCCGACGATTGCCCGTCCTTGGGAGCCTGGGTCGGTATTCAAACCGCTAATTATGGCAGCAGCAATTAATGAAGGTAAGGTTCAGCCAGATACTGAAGGTGTTTTTTCCAATATGGTTACGGTAGACAGTTACGAAATTCATACATCCACAGACCAGGCTTATGGGCGAGAAACCATGACTCAAGTTTTGGAAAATTCGGACAACGTTGCCATGGTCTGGGTTTCTGAACAACTTGGCAAAGATACCGAGTATAAATATCTTAAAGACTTCGGCTTCGGACGTAAAACCGGGATCGAACTTGATACCGAAGCGTCAGGGGAAGTTTTAGACGTTAAGCAATGGTCAAATTCTTTGCGAGCCACTGTGTCTTTCGGGCAGGGGATTACAGTTACACCTATCCAATTAGGAACCGCTGTTTCCGCGATTGCCAATGGCGGAAAAATCATGAAGCCTTATATTGTTTCCGAAGTTACAAACGCGGACGGTACAAAAGATTTTCGTGAGCCTAAGGAAGTTAAAAGGGTCTTTAACACCGATGTTGCCAACAAAGTTAAAGATATGATGGTATCTGTCGTCATCAACGGACATGGTAAAAAAGCTGCAGTTTCAGGGTACAAAGTTGCCGGAAAAACCGGGACAGCCCAAGTACCCTCACCAGGCGGAGGTTATTACAAAGATCGTCATATTGGCTCCTTCATTGGTTTCGCGCCCGCTGATGATCCTAAATTTGTCATGCTAGTCCGTTTAGATCAACCGAAAAATGTTGATTGGGCAGAAAGTTCGGCCGCACCCACTTTCGGCGAATTGGCGAATTGGCTGCTGGATTATTTCCGAGTTCCTCCAACGGAGGGATGAGGAAACAAGGACCTTTAAAAACAAAAGCGTCCTACTGAGAAGTAAGACGCGAAGCAAAAAGAGGAGCCTAAGGTTTGGAAGCAGCATCCGCAATGCGTTTTGGGCCTGAGCGGTCAAGCAGTTTCGCTTGCGGATCAACCCAGAGCATCATAATGAGGATGAGTTCTGTGATCCCGCGCACGATTCGATATAAGATTGATCCATAAGGTTTACATGGAACAATTTCGACAGGAAGGTCGGGGATAATGTTTCGTATCAACCGTTGGATTCGAGATGTATGACCCGGCAAGAAGAGAAACCCCGGGCTGGTCACACAAATGATCCTGCCCCATCCGGATTCCAGAAATGCTTTAGAAAGACGGATATTCTCGCCTGTATGGGTTGATTCTTCCTCGCCGACGACAATATCACCGGAAAATATCGGTGGTGAACCTATCTCGTTGCTTATCTGGATCAACTCTTGCCTTAGTGTTTGACCCAGAGATACGCCCCGAGAGTTGGCTAACCCGCTTGAACAAAGCACGGTTACATCGTTATGTCCTATGAAGCTTGATTGCAGCCAAAGGTCATTTGCAGTTCTGACTCTTTCAAGTTGCTCCGGGTGATGTTCGCCGCCTCGCATGGCTTTCGGAAAAAGAAAGACGAGCACGCGCATCCATCTTGCTCCCTTCGTCGGATACTCACAGCTTTAAATTTTATTCTATTCCTCGACAAAAGTCAAGAAATATCATATAATGAATTACATTCCGACGAATTTACTATTCACGAATCAACACGAATGGATGATTAATCTCATTCGCGATTATTCGTGAGAAAAAGATTAGTGGAATGAGAAATTATGTTTCCAAAAATATTAAAAAATTACTTAAGATTTTGGGCAAGACTTTATTTAAAAAGAGTCAAGCCTGAAATAATTGCCGTTACTGGCTCGGCTGGAAAAACTTCTACCAAAGAAGTAATTTTTGAAGTTCTCAAGGCGGGTTTTGGGAATCAAGTGCGTAAATCAGAAGGCAACTTAAATACAATCTACGGTGTATCTTTGGCAATATTAGGTTTTAAAAAACCGCCCGTTCCGTTAGATAGACTTTTTTCACCTTGGGCGTGGATTCCAGTACTATTTTCTGCTCCGATAAAAATTTGGGCTAATTCGCAAACCAAATACCTTGTCTTAGAAATCGCCGCCGACAAACCGGGCGATGTAAAATTTATTACCACTTTTGTTAAACCGACAATTTCTGTAATCACCAATATCGGCTCCGCCCACTTGGAGATTTTCGGAAGTTTAGAAAAAATTATTCAAGAAAAAACTCAAATATTACACGCGTTGAAAGAAGGCGGGACCGCTGTTTTAAACATCGATGATAAAACCCTAGAGAAAATATCTGAAAGTGGAAATTTTAAAACCATTACTTTCGCCTTAGAAAAGCAAGCGGATGTTGTAGCTAAAAATATCACCACCGAAATTATTCAAAATGAAAGCGATAAAACATTATTACCTTTGACAAAATTTCAAATTGTAACAGAGAAAAATAAATTTTTAGCCCAAACTCACACTTTAGGTAGAGAGGCAAATGTTTACCCGGCATTAGCGTCTACTGCGGTTGCTGAAATATTATCATTAAAATCTAATGCTATAATTGAAGGCTTGAAAAATGTCAGACCCGAAAAACACCGCATGCAAGTTTTTCACGGCAAAAACGCGAGTATAATTATCGACGATGTCTATAATGCGAATCCTTTGTCAGTAAAATCGGCTCTTAATACTTTAAAAATATTACCATCTCAACCTGTCCGCCAATCGCCTGACGGCTCAAGGCATCTATCGGGCGGTAGGAAAATCGCGGTTTTGGGCGATATGTTAGAGTTGGGTAAAATTTCCGAAGATGCCCATAAACTTATTGGCGGATATGCTCTCCAGGTGGCTGATATTGTTTTATCAATCGGCGAGAAGGCTGGTGATTACGGTGCAGAAAAAAAATTCTCTGACAAGGACGAATTAAAAATTTATCTTTTGAATGAAGCGCGTAAAGGTGATATAATTTTAATAAAGGCCTCTCGCGGTATGGCTTTGGAAGAAATTGTCGAGGCCTTAAAACAATAATGTAAAATATGGAAGTAATCCAACTCTATTTACCAAATTTAGCAAAAATATTTTGGCTTACGGCCTTGTCATTTATAATCGCCGTTATTTGGACTCCGTTATTTACAGATTTTTTATATCGCAATCGTCTTGGTAAAAGAATTCGCAAGACGGGATTTGACGAATCAAAAGCACCGATATTTTATAAACTTCACAAAGAAAAAGCCAACACACCGACCATGGGAGGATTACTAATTTGGGTGACGGTTGCGGTTATTACTTTACTTTTTAATTTATCAAGGGCGGGAACATGGTTACCTTTGTTTGCCCTTGTTGCCACTGGGGTTATCGGGGCATTTGATGACCTTGCTAATATCCGAGGTTCTGGACCGCAGGGAATCGGTTTAAGATTTAGGTTTAAATTTTTAATATACTTGGCTATAGCGGCTGTTGGGGCCTGGTGGTTTTTCTTTAAATTGGGTTGGGACGTTTTTCATGTTCCCGGCGTCGGAGATTTTTTTATTGGTTGGTGGTATATCCCATTATTTATTTTGGCAATTGTATTTTTTGCTTTTGCTGTCAACGAAACTGACGGTTTAGACGGATTAGCCGGTGGAACTTTAGCAATTTCCTTTGCTTCATATGCCATGATCGCTTTAGTCCAAGGGAAAATTGCCTTAGCGGCTTTTTGCGGAACCATCGTCGGCGCTTTATTAGCATTTTTATGGTTTAATATTTATCCAGCACGGTTTTTTATGGGAGATACCGGGTCGATGGCCCTAGGAATGACCCTGGCTGTGATTGCTTTTTTGACAAATTCTGTAGCCGTTTTACCAATCATAGGATTTATTTTCGTCCTCGAGGCATTTTCTGTAATAATCCAAATTATTTCAAAAAAATTCTTTAAGAAAAAGATCTTTTTATCAGCCCCGATCCATCATCACTTTGAGGCATTAGGTTGGCCTGAAGCAAAAGTTACGATGCGATTTTGGGTTATTGCGGCAGTTACCGCTTCAATTGGGCTTATGATTGCATTAATTGGCCGGGGATGATATATAAAATTCAAAGGAGTTTTTATGGAAACAACACCAGTTATCGAAGAAGAATCGCAGCCGAATCGAGTCGTTCGAGGGCGGGGATGGATAGAATCTCAAAAGGAGCAACTGCAAGGAGAATCTGTACATAGTCAAATGGCTCAACTTTGGGAAGCGGGTGATTTTGACTTTTTGCGTCTTGCTTTGGGGGAAATGCGCGGTACTAGAGTGGAGGATTAATGGATAAAGAGAGATTAGAAACTATTAAAAAAAGCCTCCAATCAATTGGTTTTAGCGTGGAGGAGGCCGAAAAACAGATTGAAGAAGTCGGAAAAATCGTTACGATGGCAATTTTGCACCGGTTTTTAA
>JAENIV010000009.1 GCA_016844295.1 Candidatus Berkelbacteria bacterium | reverse complement strand
CATGTACAACAAATGCCCTCGCGCCCGTGGCAAAAGTTTTACATGACAATTTCAAAATCCAAAAATCTACTATGACAACAATCCATTCATATACTATGGATCAACGTTTGCAAGACGACGCCCATAAGGATTTAAGACGAGCCCGAGCTGCAACATTGTCAATTATACCTACCACGACCGGTGCCACTATCGCAGCGGCGGAAGTAATTCCTGATTTGAAAGATAAGATAGACGGCATATCATACCGGGTTCCTACAGCCACCGTGTCACTTTTAGAGTTCGTTGCCCTTATTGGAAAAAATGCGACAGTTGAAGAAGTTAATCAATCATTTAAAGATGCGTCAGTAAACCAAGAGTATAAAAATTCTATTGGTGTTAGCGAAGAGCCATTAGTAAGCACCGATTTTAAGGGTGATCCTCATGGCGCGACTGTTGACCTCTTGTCAACACAGGTAATTGATGGTAATCTGGTAAGAGTAGTAGCCTGGTATGATAATGAAATGGGTTATTCCTACCGTTTAGCCGAATTTTGCCAGTATATAGAATCAAAAATAATTAATAACTGAGGAGTTGCTTATGCGCAAAGATTGGATTTTAATCGCTATAATTGGATTGATATTAGTAGTCGGATTAGGACTTTTTGGATTCTTAAAACTTTCTAAAAAAGAGGTAACGACAAACCCGGTTCCTTCTGGACCAGAAGTTGCAGGGACAAGCAGTGAAGAGTTTTTTGCCGAAGACGCCAAGGTTATGTATTTTTATTCTGACTTTTGCCATTGGTGCCAGAAAGAAAAAGACGAAGTTTTGCCTGGTTTAGGTAAGGATGGATATCGTGTAAAATCGATGAATGTAGGTCAAAATCCAGACTTGGGAAAACAATACAATATTTCAGGAACTCCAACGTTTGTGGCTTCAAATGGAGACAGGTTGGTTGGTTTTCAAGAAACTGCTGCTTTGAAAACGTTTCTTGATCAACATAAATAAGTCTAGAGCATGTCCAAATTAAAAAGGAAATAAAATGGGGAAATTAAAAAAAGGTCAGAAGGTCACTATCGGATTAGCGATTTTGGCCATCGGAATACTAATTCTCGGGGCAGACAGGATATTTGTTTCGGCTGACAACGCCAGTTATGGTCAATCAATGACGGTATTAACAATCGTAGCCCTATTCTTTTTCTTGGTCGGGGCTATCTGGCTTTTTCGAGTAACATTTGATTAAGATGTGCATTGCCACTCCAGTTAGAATCAAATCTCAAATCTCAAGTTCCAAATTTCAGATTGAGGATGGAAGAGTTGTGGATGTTTTCCTGGTGCCTGACTGCAAAATTGGTGACTGGTTACTTTGTCATGCCGACTTGGCTATTAATAAGCTCGAAGACAAAGAGGCCAAAGAAATTTTGAAATTAAATCAATCTTGTAATCACCGGAAGGAAAATATTGATGTGTCTTACCATACCAGCTCAAGTGTTCGAAAAACATAAAAATTTTGTTCTCGTCAAAACTGATAGCGAAATCAGAAAAATCAATACCGGTTTTTTGACTGATCTAAAAAAAGGCGATTGGATTCTACATACCGTTGGTACTGCAGTAAGAATTATTGATTCCGAAGAAGCGAAAGAAATTATTGAACTGCTAGGAAAAACAAAATATATCCCACAAAAATTGAGCACTCAATTTAAAGAAATTTTAAAGAAGATCCAGCTTGGTGGCGATTTAACAAAAGAAGAAATTACATACCTTCTAAGGGTTAAAGGCGACGAAAAAAAAACTTTATTTTCCGAAGCGAATATCGTCCGGCAAGCAAATCTGCACGATTTTTTCTGTATCCACGGAATTATTGAATTTTCGAACTATTGTAAAAACGATTGTTCTTATTGCGGTTTGCGAGCCGAGAACAGAAATTTGACGCGTTATCGAATGAGCGTCTCAGAAATTGTTCAAACGGCTGTAGATGCCGTTAAAAAAAAAGGTTATAAGCTATTGGTTTTGCAGTCCGGTGAAGATTATTTTTATACTGATGAAATGTTGGTGGAAATTATCAAGAAAATCAAAGAAAAATGCCGGGTATTTATTTTTATGAGCGTTGGCGAAAGGGGATATCCGGCTTACAAAAAAATAAAAAAAGCTGGCGCCTCTGGAGTTCTTTTCCGATTTGAAACTTCCAATCAAAAATTATTCAAACGATTACACTCCAAGGGAAAAAATTTTAAAAATCGTCTTGAACATTTGAAATTTTTTAGAGAACTTGGCTATTTTATTGCCACAGGTTCTTTGATTGGTCTTCCGGGGCAGACGATCGATGATCTTGCCGAGGACATTTTACTTACGAAAAAATGGGCAAATATGGTTTCGACGGGGCCCTTTTTGTCAACTGTGGATACGTCTTTGGCTGACGTCATCGATAATGAAAAAACCAAAAAATGGAAAATTGAGATGAACTTAAAAATGATAGCAATTTTAAGGCTTATGGTGGAAACCACCCGCATTCCGGTGGTAACTGCTTTAGAAACATTGGCAGGAGTTAATATTAGAAAAAAAGCTTTGCAATCGGGAGCGAATTCGTTGATGTTTAATTTGACCCCAGCTAAATACCGGCCGCATTACAAAATTTACGGCCACAAGTTTTATCAAAAAGAGAATATTTGGGAAAAATACGGGTTGTTTAAAGATAAAGAAAGTTATCAAATGCTGGAAGAAAGAATGGCAAAGGAATTAAATGTCTAAGATCAAAGAGGTAATCAAGGAAGAAAATTTTTTTGATATCTTGGGAAAAACCCGGAATCCGAAAGGGGATAAAATTTTGGATATTTTGAACAAGGCGTCCAGAAAGAAAGGACTGACTTTGGAAGATGTGGGTTATTTGGTGAACACCGATAATCCGAATCTTATTAAAAAAATGTTTTCTACTGCCGGTAAAATCAAAAGAGAGATCTACGGCGAGCGGTTGGTTTTCTTCGCGCCGTTGTATGTTTCTAGTTTCTGTGTCAATGACTGCGAATATTGCGGCTTCCATGTTCGCAATAAGGCCCCGCGAAAAAAATTAACTATCAAAGAAGTGGGAGAGCAGGTTCGGATTTTGGAGGATATGGGGCACAAAAGATTGCTTTTAGAATTTGGCGAGCATTCAAAAAAAAATCCAATTGGCTATGTCGTTGATGTAATTAAAACCATCTATAAGACGAAATCAGGCAGGGGTTCTATCAGGCGGGTCAATGTTAATATCGCCGCGACCACGACCGAAAATTATCAAAAATTGAAAACCGCCGGTATAGGCACTTATCAACTTTTTCAAGAAACTTATCATCGTGAAACTTACGAGGCAATGCACCATGGCTTAAAGGCTGATTATGAACGACAGCTTTTTGCTCACGACCGGGCTTTTGCCGGGGGGATTGACGATGTCGGTTTGGGGGTTCTTTTTGGACTTTATGATTGGCAATTTGAGGTCTTGGGGCTGGTTTCCCATGCCCAATATTTGGACAAAAAATTTGGGGTGGGCCCCCACACTTTTTCCGTGCCCCGATTCCAACCGGCTGATACAGCCAATTTGGAGCTGTCTTATCGGGTTTCTGAGGATGAATTATTAAAGATTATCGCTATTTTAAGAATGGCCGTCCCCTATACGGGCATGATTATTTCTACCCGCGAACGACCGGAAATTCGGGCTAAAGCCTTTGAGATCGGCATTTCCCAGACCTCGGCGGCCTCGCGGACTTCACCGGGCGGCTACGGAATGGAGGATACTAATTTAGAACAATTTCATACCGCTGATCATCGTAGCGTCGAAAAAGTTCTTGAAAGTATTATGGATCAGGATTTATTACCCAGTTTTTGCACCGCTTGTTACCGTTCTGGCCGCACTGGCAAAAAATTTATAGAATTGGCAAAACCAGGTAATATTCGAAACTTTTGCCGTCCCAACGCAATCTTAACTTTCAAGGAATATTTATTGGATTATGCTTCAGATAGTGTGAGAAAAGAGGGCGAACGGATTATTCAAAAATATTTAAATCAAATCCCCGACAAACAGAGAAAAGATAAAACCGTTAAACGAATTGTCCGTTTAGAAAATGGAGAAAGGGATTTATATTTCTAATCTAACTCCAAAATCTTCAAAAATGGACTCTTTGGCATCTTAGGATTGCCAATTTAAACCTTTAAATCAAATTCTAGCTGCCCTGGGGTCGGCGTTAGACGATCAATAAAATCGTTACTTGAATTTGTGTCCCAACCTGCCGGTTCTCTTTCGATTGAATGCCCCTCGGCGACACCAGTAATCGCCGGATTTAAAATGGAGGTATTAACGCTCCAGCTGATTTGATCTATAGTATTGCCATATTGATCTTTTAAGATTAAAAGATCGCCGCTGTTGGATAGACCGTTGCCAATTATCGTGCCCAGACTAATAATTTCAGTTCCCGAAGGAATCGACCAATAATCAAAAATATTAGAATCTTTAGCAATGAGGGCGTAGCCGAAAGCGTTGACGGAATGGCTGGTCGTAATTGTTCTTGTGTAATAATTATCGGTGATCGTCCAATTTTGGACATCAGCGGCGGCATCGCCGGCATTGTAAAGTTCGATCCATTCGCCGGAATTGGCCACATTGCCGTCGCCGCCGTGAGAAGAATCAACATCGTAATATACCTCGTTGATGACGAGGCGCGCTTGCGGTTCTGGCGTGGGGCTGGGTGTTGGTGTCGGTTTTGGAGTCGGAGGTAGCGTTGGCTCTGGCGAAGGTGTTGGTAGGGGAGTTGGTTCCAAAGTAGGATCGGGCGTCGGTGTTGGGGTGGGTGTGTTAGTAGGCGTTGGCAATGGTGGGGATACTATCAGGCAATTGTTACGCCAAATTGTTTGACCGGCCACATCCCAATTGAGGCCGGTGGTGACGTTTTCTACTGGCGGAATAATATCGCCCCAATCAAAGAACTGATGGATTGTTTCGCGGCTGAATACCGCCCCGGTATGCGAAGAATGATTGCCTTGGCTTTTGTCATTGACGGCGCTGTAATCAACCTCGATCTTATTGTATGGTTTGCCAATCGCGCCCGTGGCGTGGCAGATTTGGGTTTTTTCGTTTTTCTCTTTGGCTTGAGCGAAACCGCCCAAGAAAATTACCGTTAAAAATATCAACCCAATTAAAATCGACAGTCTTACTTTTTGATTAAAATTGATAACGTCCTCCTTTTGATTATTATATTGTTTGTCCTGATGCAATTATATAACTTATACAAAAAATTTAATACCAATGTTTTAAATCGAATATAAAATTTCCAAAAATACTACGATCGTATTATTTATGGAAATCAAATGGCAATCAATATTTTAAAACTTTAATATTCCGTATTTTGGCTTGTCGCGATTATTTTAAATTAAAATGTTCGATCATTTCTTCTTGGTTGGGCAAGTGATCGGTCATCATTACGATTACATTTTTAGTCATGTTTAGATTTTTACAAAAAACGGCCACTTCTTCCTTGCAATCAAATGGCGAAACCCACAAACTTTTATGTATCTGTCGGAAGCCGTTATTTTCTAAAACTCGTCTAAAAGTATTGCGTGAATGTTTGTAAATTTCGGGCACATCGTAAGATACCAGTCGCCACAGGCCATCCCATTTTCCGGTTTTATCGATTTTAAATTTAGAAAGATAAATCTTATCTAAAATCTCGCGCCCCTTTTTGGTAAGTTTAACTTTTTCACCGCTTAGATAAATTACTCTTTTTTCTTCGAGTTGCTTAAAAAGTTTTTTGATCCATTTTATGCCCCTCTTTTTAACGAGGGGTATAAAAACACGAGGAAAATTGGTGGATGTTAGTGCGGCGACCAGGATGAATCCTATCCCTATATACTCGATAATTTCTTTTTCATTAATGCCAATTTTTAATCGTCTCATTCTTTGATTATAAAATTAACTATTTTGCTTCCTTCCAAGAATAACACGATCGCATTATTATTGGAAAGGGAATAATGAACTAGAGATTTTTCTTTTTAATGATTTTATGACCTTACTGATGAATTTTAATGATGATTGTAAGTTTTAATTTCTCATTGGCCCGTGGATAAGTTGTGGGATTATGATTGACACGGGTGGTGTAGGGGGACTTGACATTCAGAGAGAGAGAGAGAGTTAAATGGAATTAGAAAGCAATTTTAATTAATTCTAACACAGGAGGATTTATGTTCAAGCGATCGTTTCTTTTATGGACATTGGTTACTGTCGCCATGGTGATTGTTGCGATCTTCATTACCCTGGCTATCGCCAGCGGCAAATTGGGTAGTTCAGCAAGTACCACCGCCAGCAGTAGTAATATTATGACTGCTGCCAGTTCTGCATATGGGGCACAGTGAGAGGAACTGTCAAAACCAACAATGGCAAAGCGGTTAAAGATGCAGAGGTATTCGTTGAAAATGTAAGCACCAATTCGTACAAGGATTGCAGAACAGATTTGACAGATTTTGATGGCTCGTATGTTATAGATAATGCAGTGCCCGGTTATACTCGCGCCCTAGCTGATAAGCTTGCTGGTAATGTAAGGGGTTTTTCCACTTGTTTATATCAAACTCAGATCCAATATTTTGATCTTCCTGATGGCGGGGAAGTGACTATAAACTTCGTTGGTGATTTTAGAGATAAGAACGGTAGACTCTGCGGGCCTTCGGCGCAATAAAGACAAGCCCATTTCATCTATGGTAATGCTATTAATGCACCGAGCAGGTGATACACGGGTCATACGCTCTAATTAATTTTTCGAGTTCGATGACACAAATATTTTGAGTTTTTAGGTCCAATTTAAGTGAATGGAGCAAGGCTTCGGCATCGGCTTCAACACTGGTGAGGTTTTGAACGGTAGGCGTAACAATGTCGGCGTTGATAATTTTGTCATTTGGACCAATCTCGTAAGCGTGATACAGGGTTCCCCGCGGCGCTTCGACAGCGCCTATCCCCCAAGTATTTTGCGAAAGTTTTGGTAATGATATGGCCGCCGGTTTTTCCGGAATCTCAACGTTTAATAAATTTACGATCGATTTATCAGCTTCTTCTAAAAAGTGCATCAGTTCGATGGCTTGTGCTTTGACATTTTCGAAGGCATTATGGCTTTGAGAATTTGGTCGAAAATCTCCAGCCAGCCCTTTGGCTTTAGGGTTTAGCTTATCGTAAAACAAGCCTACTCTGGCAATTGCCCCAACATTAAACGGTTTTTCTTTGTGTGTCCCGAATTTGGCGGTCGAGTAATCCTTAATAGTTTCTTTAATCTCGTTTTTATAATCCTTGGGACTAAATTGACCGCCGGAAGATGAGATCACAATATCGCCAAGTAAATCATACTCATCATTTTTCAAAGACAAATATTCGGACCCTCGTCGATATTCAGGATACTCGATGGACATAAAAATCTTCACAAAGTCTTGGGCCTCGTCTAAAACGTCCGCGATCTCATTTTGCAATGTAACTAAATCGCCTTTGGCCGGGTATTGAATAAATCCGCCAACTGTTGTGGTTGTCGGATGAATCGGCCGACCGCCGACGACGGTTAATAGATGATCAGAAAGTCGTTTGAGATTTAAGGCCAAATGGTATTCTGCTGGAAATTTATCGGCCAAAGCTAAAGCCGAGGGGACATTGTAATAGTCGGGCAAAACCAGGAAGAAAAGATGCAAAAGATGGGAAAAAATAACTTGACCGGCAAGCATTAGCTTGCGCAGTTCGAGAGTTAGTTTATCCGGTTCGATATTTAAAGCGTTTTCCACCGCGGCAATCGAAGCCAGATTATGAGCGGTTGGGCAGACGCCGCAAATTCTCGAAGTTATAAATGGGGCACGGGTAGCGTTTTGGCCAAGTAAAACTGCCTCAAAAAGCCGCTCGCCCTCGGTGACTTCAAGGCGTGCGTGACATTCCTTAAAGTGAATGTTTAGAACTCCGTGGCCCTCAATTTTGGTAACATAATCTGGTAGATTCATGATTGGGGATAAGTTGATGGAAATTGGAGAAAGGTATGGAAATTAGAAATTCGAAATCAGTTTTCTATTTTCCGTTTTCTAAACCAATTTCCGTTTTCTTTGAACCCTTTTCTGTTTTCAAATTAGGAATATCATTTAAAAATTTTTCTAATAACGCTGGCTCGGGTGGGCAGCCAGGTATTTCCAAATCAACTTTAACAATATTTTTTACCGGGAAAGCGCCAATCGCTTTCGGATGATAATTTTCACCATAAACATATTTTACCGCATTCGCGCGATTTTCTTTTTTAATCCAAGCCGGTATCCAGCCTGTGCGAGCACATTCTCCTATGGCGACTAGAAACTTTGACTTATCTCGAACTTTTTTAACTTGATCAACGTCGGCCGCCGTTATCACAGTCCCTTGGATTATTGCTACATCTACATCCGGCAAATCGCCCTGATGGGGCTGGACTAAGCGCCAGTTAGCAATTTCGTAATCCTGGGCGAATTTTAGAAGTTTTTCCTTCAAACCCAAAAACTGGAGTTCACACCCCTCACAGTCAGTTAAATCAAATATCGCAATCCGTAGTTTATCCATGTCACTACCATTTTATGATAAATGCGGTTAAAATGGAAATATCACGATGAAAACACTACCAGAAACACAAGTTGAAGGGAAAAATGTTTTGTTCCGTATCGATGCCGATGTTTTGAACAACGATGGGGTAATTAAACATGATTCAAGAATACAGGCAAGTTTGCCGACATTAAAATATTTACTTGAAAATGGTGCGAAAGTTACAATTATCGGACATGTCGGTAGGCCCGAAGGTCGGGAAGTGCCAGAACTAAAAATTCGGCCGGTTGAAGATAAACTAATTGAACTTTTGGGGACGCATAATAATTGGCAGATCTTAGAAAATTTGCGCTTTAACAAGGGAGAAGAAGAAAATGATCCTGAGTTTGCTAAGCAATTGGCCATTGGTCAAGATATTTTTGTTCAAGACGCTTTTGCTACCTGCCATAGGGCGCATGCTTCAACCGTTGGTGCCGCAAAATTATTGCCAAGTTTCGCGGGTATGTCCGTGCAACGTGAACTTGAGGGTTTACAAAAAATTCTTGCTAGCCCTGCAGAAGGTTTTACAATCATCATTGGCGGGAAAAAGGCTGAAGATAAATTGCCGGTAATAAAAAATTTATTTGACAAAGCAGAAAACTTTTTAGTTGGTGGTGTGGTAGCGGATACATTTTTAGCCTGCCAAAACTACGATTTAGGAAAATCTTTAATCGAAAAAGAAGCCTTTGAGCAAGCCCGGGAAATATTTGAAATGTTTTCTAAGGATTCGAAGAAAAAATTAGTTTTACCGACAGATTTAATATTTTCTAAGTCGAGTGAAGCTCCGGTTGAACCGATTCAACTTTCGGTTTTGAATTTAAAATCGAGCGAGCATCACGAATGGATGGTGGTTGATATCGGCGAAGAAACTGTGAATAATTTTCGAAAAATAATTTATAATTCTAAAAATATATTTTGGAACGGTAATTTAGGCGTGACGGAAGTTCCTGATTTTGCCCATGCTACCAAGGCCATTGCTGAGACTGTTGTCGATTCGAACACACAAAAATATGCCGGGGGAGGGGACACGACAACATTTTTAAAAACCAACGGATTCGCAGATAAATTTAATTATCTTTCCATCGCAGGCGGGGCTACGCTGGAGTATTTAGCGGGAAAAACTCTACCAGGGCTGGAAGTATTAGAATAAAAAACGTTCGCCAGTATCCGCAAAAGTACTGACCTCGATTTCCCCTGCGAGGAAATCGGGTCTAAACGCTCTGATCACTTTTAACCGTGCAGTTCGCCTCCGCGATTTGATTCGCACTTCGCGAATAGTCCACTTTTAGGATACATGGCTCGCTTTACACGAGGAAAGGTATTATATATAATAATATTCTATGGAAATTAAAAAAGAAGTTTTACCAAAATCTAAAGTTAAACTTGTAATTAAGGTCTCATCAGCGGAAATGCGGGGATTCTTCGCGCGTGTTTATAACAAACTTGCTCCACAGATCACAGTTAAGGGTTTCAGGCCGGGAATGGCTCCGAAATCCATGACTGTCGGAGCAATTGGTGAAAGTCGGCTCCAGTCGGAAATTATGGATCTTGCTTTGCAAGAAACATATACTCAGGCGCTTCAGAAAGAAAATCTAATTCCCATCGCACCCCCCAAGATTAATATTAAATTATTAAAGGACCTCACAGTTGACACTGCCGAACTTGAATACGAGGCCGAAATCGATTTACTCCCGGATATTAAATTAGGAGATTATAAGAAAATAAAAATTTCGGCCGAAGGACGATCGTCCTCGGGTCAAGAAGTGAACAATGATGAAATAGATCAGGTTCTTTCACATCTCGGTCGTTCGCGAGCGCAATTTAAAGACAAAACAGAACCCGCAAAAGAAGGCGATCGGGTTGAGATGAATTTTGAGGGTTTCGATAAAGGTGTCCAACTGGAAAATTTTACGAGTAAAAATTACCCGGTAATTTTAGGCAGTAAGACATTAATTCCCGAATTTGAAGCCAAATTAATCGGCTTAAAGAAGGGTGATAAAAAAGAATTTAAAGTAGATGTTTTATTACCAAACGAAAAAACTAAAAAATTAATTGAATTTAAGGTAGAAATTTTACAAGTTCAAGAAGTTATTTTACCAAAAATGGACGATTCTTTTGCGAAAACCTATCAAAAGGACACTTTAGATGATTTAAAAAAGGCCGTTAAAGAAGATATTATTAAGCAAAAACAAACGCAAGATCAGAGAAATCTTGAAAATGAAATATTGGAAGAATTGCTTAAAATTACTCAGGTGGAAATATCGGATAGTTTAATTAACCAAGAGGTAGACCGTCAAATTCACGATATTGGCCATCGCCTGGAACCAATGGGCATGACCTTTGAAAAATATTTAGAAAGTCTTAAGAAAACCGAGGAAGAGTTTCGGAAGTCTCTGAAATCTCAAGCAGAAAAAACTATTAAAATTGGTTTAGCACTTGGGGAAATTGTAAAGCAAGAAAAAATCGATTCTAAAGATAAAGAAGCCGGTCATAAAGCACTCGAAAAACTTATTAGCTACGCCACCAAGTAATTTTTAATTTCTAATTTTCAATTTTCATTGAATTTTTAATGTCTTAAGATTGGAAATTAATTCATTGGACATTGATTATAAATTGAGAATTGAAAATTGATAATTTAATCTTGACACAGGGGCGATTGTCAACTATACTTTACGTTGAAAAGGAAATTATGGAAAAAAACATAACAAACCAGTACTTAGTTCCGATGGTACTCGAAAAAAGCCAGTTTGGGGAGCGGGCTTATGATATTTATTCCCGCTTACTCAAGGACAGAATTATTTTTATCGGCGGACCGATTGACGACGTTGTTGCTAATTTAGTCATGGCCCAATTACTATTTCTAGATGCTGAAGATCCTAAAAAAGATATTTCAATCTATATTAACTCACCGGGCGGTGTTGTTACGGCTGGAATGGCGATTTACGATACAATTCAGTACGTTAAAGCCGATATTTCGACTATTTGTATCGGACAAGCCGCATCTGCGGCTGCAATACTGCTTGCCGCTGGACAAAAGGGAAAAAGATTTGCCTTGCCAAATGCCCGGGTAATGATTCACCAAGTGATGGGTGGGGCAGAAGGTCAGGCGACGGATGTAGAAATTCAAACTCGTGAAATGCTTCGAGTCAAACGAGCCGTCAATGAAATCATGGCTAAACACACCGGACAAACTATCGCCAAAATTGAAAAAGATACCGATCGCGATTTCTATATGACGGCTCAAGAGGCCAAAAAATACGGCATAATAGATCAGGTGATAAAATCTTAAATTACTTGACCCCGTTAGATAAATTCTCATCTAATGGGGCTTGACAACAATTATTTTTTCGGTTATGATTAAAATTGACTTGTGGATAAGTCAAAAGGAATTATATAGATGGAGTATATTTTTTAAAAACTTTCTAGGAAATTGAATCGAGGATAAGCACAGAGAGTTCCGGTGTCCTTGGAACTTTTTTGTTTACTTCGAAGGAATTGAGAAGTTTACTTCGAGTGAGCAAAGCGAGTCGAGAAGTTACTATTCGAGTATGGTCGAGGTGTTTAGCGAAATTCTAAATATCCGAGTGTGCTCGATGGAGTTTCTCGACTTCATTTATGCCGAGTGAAATCGAGGCGCTCGAGATAAAGCCCTTTAACAACCAGACCGTAAAACACTCCAACATTTTACCCAAAATGTTTCACGTGCAGTTTTCAGTGTTATTATGGTTGTCCCTCGACTTCGCTCGGAATAAACCCCAGGTGAAGTTAGGGAGACTCGCAAAAATTCTTTTCAGAATTTTTGCGGTTGCAAGAACTTCGATGGTAATCGAAGTAAAATCAGCCCGAGGCGATCCGCCTTGGGCGGAAAACTCCTTTCTTTAAGATTAGAAATAAAAGAAATCTAAGTCAGATGTTTATCTAGAGCAATCTAGATTCTCATAACAATTTTGAGAGTTTGATCCTGGCTCAGGATGAACGCTGGCGGCGTGCCTAACACATGCAAGTCGTACGCTTGTAAAAGCGTGGCGAACGGGTGAGTAATGGTAGGGAACGTGCCTTATTCCGGGAAATACCCCACCGAAAGGTGGGCTAATGTCCCATAGTCTCGCAAGAGTAAAGCTCCGGCGGAATAAGATCGGCCCTACTCCTATCAGCTTGTTGGTGGGGTAAATGCCTACCAAGGCTCGACGGGTAGCTGGTCTGAGAGGATGATCAGCCACAATGGGACTGAGACACGGCCCATACACCTACGGGTGGCAGCAGTTGGGAATATTGCACAATGGACGACAGTCTGATGCAGCGACGCCGCGTGAAGGAAGACGCCCCTCGGGGTGTAAACTTCTTTTTTAGGGGACGATTGTGACGGTACCCTAAGAATAAGAGCCTGCTAACTACGTGCCAGCAGCAGCGGTAATACGTAGGGCTCGAGCGTTATCCGGATTTATTGGGCGTAAAGAGTATGTAGGTGGTAATCTAAGTCGAATTTCAAATCCCTTGGCTCAACTAAGGTTCTGGATTTGATACTGGATTACTTGAGGATAGCAGGGGCAAGTGGAACTCCCGGTGTAGCAGTGAAATGCGTTGATATCGGGAAGAACACCAATGGCGAAGGCAGCTTGCTAGGCTATTCCTGACACTGAGATACGAAAGCGTGGGGAGCGAACGGGATTAGATACCCCGGTAGTCCACGCCGTAAACGATGCACACTAGCTATCAGAAGTATCGACCCTTCTTGTAGCGAAGCTAACGCGTTAAGTGTGCCGCCTGGGAAGTACGGCCGCAAGGCTAAAACTCAAAGGAATTG
>JAENIV010000062.1 GCA_016844295.1 Candidatus Berkelbacteria bacterium | reverse complement strand
AAAAAGTTCATCCTGGGCGATTTATCCCTAGTTTTGTCAAAGGAAATCGAAGGGCTTTTACCCTTCTTGAAGTTATGATTTCCATATTAGTCTTGGAAATTGGTCTTTTGGGAATCGCCGCTTTTTATGCATCAAGTTTTAAAGTTACCCGCCAGGCCCGGAACCAAACAATCGCCGGTAACTTATCCGCCGGGCTGTTAGACGCGGAGATGGCAATTGCCTACGATAACCTGCCGGTTGGACCAGGCTTGAAGGAAAGATATTCGACAGATGCTAGTAATCCTTTTTATAATTGGTCAAAAAAAATCGACGTTGCCTTTATAGATTCTAATCTGACTGAGCAAGGTAACGACACCAATATGGTTAAAATAACTGTGACTGTTTATTGGCAAGACGACGGAGAAAAAAGTTTTCAGACAGCCTCCATTAAATCAAGAAATTAGATAAATTAATATGCTAAAATTTAAATTTAAAAAAAGAAAAGGATTTACCCTCGTCGAGATGACGACGGTCGTGTTTTTATCGGTTTTAGTTATTATTGGTGGCTACGGGATATATATTATTTCTGTCAAATCGTATCGCTATAATACTCAATACTCCGAGTTAACTCAAAATGCTCGAATTGCCCTGGAACGCATGTCGCGAGATATTCGTCAAAGTATGGAAATAGTCACGACTTTGCCCCCAGACCCAGGTTCAGGAACGCCTCCTTCGGAAATTAAATTTCAAGACGGTCATAATTTTTGGCCAGGACCAACATCGAGCCCGACGCCTTTACCTTCTGTTTCATCCACAGGTGGAAAAATTCAATATATAACATATTTTCTAGACTGGACAGATCTACACCGAAAAGTTTCACATTATGCTTTTACGGCTACTCCGACAGAATGGGTAGTTTGGTCAGCCCACGATTTGGGTGGAAATCCACCCCAAGAATTTGCTGACTCGGACGATATTAAATCCCAAATGGTAACAAATTTACAGTTTTGGGGAATAAATAATATTACCATTCATTTGACAGTTTCTGACGGGACGAATACTCAAGTATTTGAGACCCAATCGTTAGGAAGAAATATCCAGTGAAAAATTTTCAATTTACAATTTTCAATTTACAAAAAAAAGCTAAACAAGGCTATGTCACGATTGTGATTTTGGTTTTGATGATGGTTCTGGTAGCGGCAAGTTATTTGTACGCCGATGCGCTTTTCGGGGAATTGATAATCGCCCGCAATAATTTAGGAGCTTCAGCGGCATTTTCCATGTCTGAAGCGGGCATTCAAGAAGCAATTTACAGAATTAGGTACGATACGACTGCCAGAAATAACTTTTTAAATACTACGAATGGAACAACAACTTTTGCCCATGATCCGGCTTTACTAAATAGTGGGTCTTACAATGTCACCATCCAAAATACCGGGCTTGGCGCAGCAACGGTCATTTCTACGGGAATATATCGAATGGGATCCAGAACGGCACGCCGGGAAGTGCGGGTTGATATTACTCAAGCGACCCAACCTCCGCCTTACGATGACGATGGCGCAATGTTTTCTCACTCAGCGGGAGGCGAATCTACGGGTGATTTGGAGTTTAGAAATGCAACGGTGACTATTTACGGGGGAAGTTTACATTCCGGTCGAGACATCCGTTTCGATCGAGGTTCTTATACTGCTGAAACCGGAATAAAAGCAGAGAGAAATATTACAACTAATCACGATCCGACGATTAATTGCAACTGTACCATCGACGATGACGGAGATCCTTTAACGCCGACGTGCAGCGATAATCCTGGATGTTCATATACCTATACACCGGCTATAGGCATGCCCATGGTTGATTTTGATTCTTCATCGCCCAAGTCATATAAAAATCAGGCAACTTTGCTCAATCAATATTATACTTCCCAGGCAAATTTTTATTCGCTGACAAATTTTAACGCCGGACAGACAAAGACGTTCAACGGGGTTGTTTATATTGAGGGGGGCATATCGATTGACCAAAATCGGACATTTATTATGGATGGCGTTTTGGCAACATCGGGGTCCATCTCAATTGGCGGGTCCCAAAATGGAACTTTAAATTTAAGTCACTCTGGCGGAGCCGGACAAGCTTCAGGAGCATTGTCACAAAATAGTTTTTCAATTAATAATAAAGGAAATTTTCTGGGAACGGGTTTGGTTTATGCCGGTTTTAGAACCGATATCGATAGCTCTTCCGTACCAATTACGTTTACGGGGGGAATTCTTTCAAGAAGAGTATATGTTGATGCCAGAGTTTTAACCATTTATTTTGATGCAGCGGTTATCAATGATACATTGGGGCAACCGCAAGATACACCAGTTATTCAGATTAACCACTGGGAAGAAGAATATTAGTCCACAAATTTTTTACACGAATAAATACAAGTAAGAATATGATACAATAAAAGAAAAAGGAGTGTGGATTTGTACGAAAGCGTTTTGGGATTAAAAAAACCTATTTTTGGTTTGGACATTGGTTATTCCACCTTGAAAGTCATACAACTCAAGGGCGAGGGACCAAAAGCCAAACTTTTAGGTGTGGCCGAAATAGGCATCGAGCCAAAAGCTTTAAGCAAAGATGGCATTTCCGATCAAAAAAGGGTAGCCGAAAGCATTTTAACCGCCATGAAAATGGCAAAACCGAACCCAATTACAGCCCGACTTGTATCTTCGGCTTTGCCCGAGTCTCTTGTTTTTACCAAATCTGTTGACATCCCCTCGATGAAAAGTGAAGAAATAAATAAAAATATTCCCTACCAAGCATCTGAGTTTTTCCCTGTGCCCGTAAATGAAATGTATATGGAAAAATTTAGTTGATGTCTTAGTTGTTGCAGCTCCAAAAAAAATTGTTGATTCTTTTGCCCAGACCATCCAAGCCGCCGGGTTGGAACTTGAAAGTCTAGAAACAAAACCTGTCTCAGTTACTCGGGCTTTAATTGGGCCTAATGATAAAAATCCGTACCTTGTCCTTGACATTGGAGCTAAAACTTCAAGCTTAATTTGTTTTGATCAAGGGACAATAAAACTGACCTCGACGATTTCCTGTGGCGGAGATGATTTAGCCAAAGATTATCAAGCAAACGTGGATAATTTAGCCTCAGAAATCATTCATCTTGTAAAGTATTATCAAAACCGTATCGGCCAAGCAACTATATTTTTAAAAATCATTCTTGCGGGCGGAGGCGCAAATACGCCTAATATTGCCGCCACTTTAGAGCAGTCGACGAAAATTAAAACAGAAATTACTTGGCCAATAATTAAGACCAAAACCTATAATCCTAAATTTGCTTCGGTGCTTGGTCTGGCTATGAAAAAAATATGATTTCAATTAATCTCTTACCGCCCGAATTAAAACTACACCGAATAAACGCGAAGAGAAATGCTTCTTTAGTGAGCGTGTGTATTGTTGTTGTTTTGTTTACAATTGTTTTGGCGATTGTCGGTGAATCGGCAAAAAACACTATCAAAGATTATCTTGATTCCGCTAAGAGCGATGTCCAGAAAAACACCAATCAGCTGGATCAATATCAAGACTTGCAAGATTTAGCCTACCAGGTCAATGACCGAGCAACAGCAACAGATAAAATAAATCAAACTCGCCTGACCTGGTCGCAAGTACTTTTAGAATTGGCAAATTCTACACCCGTGGATGTTCAGTTCGAGACACTAACAATAAACGGCGAAAAAAGCCCCAATTTTGTGCTTTTGGGAAATACGACCACCGAAAGAGAAATTATCAAATTTAAAGAGAAGTTAGAGAATTCCCCTGTTTTTAAGAATGTTTCTTTCAAAAGTGCCAGCCTTAATCAAAATCAATCTGATGCGAGTAAGTCAAAACTTTCTTTTACCATCGACTTTGATTTAGAAATTAAAGGTTCAAAAGCAGTCTCGGGCAGTTTTTCAACTTCGCCGGATTCAAATTTAAAAAATATCAAATGAAAAGTAAACCAATTACAATTTTAGCCGTCACAATCATTTTAATTGCGGGGATTAGTTTTTTCTTTATTAAACCTGTCGTTACTACGATTTGGGCATCCTGGAAAGATTTGGAAAAATCACACCAAGAAGTTCAAAATGTTCAAGAGAAAAAACAAGTTCTTCAGGATCTTAAAAATAATCCGCAATTAAAAAATGTCTCGGGCATCGCTTTAAAATATATTCCTGTGGATTCTCAGTCGGGACAATTGGTGATTGAATTAACCGCTATTGCTAACGCCAACAAACTGGTTGTCGAACAAACAAGTTTGGATCAAAAAACCGCCACAACTCCTACAAAAGCCCCGGAAGAAGATAAAACTACCCCATCATCCCCTTCGACAAGCGCCTCAGCTCAAGTTAGCGCCGATGTCAAAGAGCTAAAATTTTCCATGAGTCTTTCGGGGGCATATAATGATTTTATAAATTTTCTTAAAGCCATAGACTCAAGTAGTCGTCTGATTTCTTTAAAAAATATTACGATTCAGAAAAAAGAATCTGCCGCCGCGGCTCCTGCTGGAGGAGAACAAACAACGGCTACGATAGTTACTTTCGGAGCACAAATTTCCGGTTCTGCATATTATAAAACTGATATTTCGGTTGAGAAGAATATAGAAAACCTCAAGGTGTCTGACGAAACAATTCAGAAATTTTTAAATCTCAAATCATATGGACTTCCGATTAACCTCACAACCGAGGCGGGTTTTGGTAGAGGTAATCCATTTGAAGGATACTAAACCGCCTTCGGCGGAAATCCGAAATCACAAATTCGAAATCCGAAACAATATTTAAACTCCAAATTCCAATGTTTGAAACATTTCTTTATTTAGATATTTAGAATTTGTTTAGAGTTTCGTGCTTAGTGCTTCGAATTTTATTTAGTACCAATGGCATTTTTAATTTTAACAATTACCTCGCCCGGCATAGTTTCCGATTTGACAATATAATCAGCGGCTCCCAGTTTTTTGCCTTGGACTCGATCAACATCTTGAATTAATGCCGTCAGGATTATTACCGGAATGTCTTTCAACTCCGGATTATTTTTTAGATCTTTCAAAACGTCAAAACCGTTTACCTTAGGCATCATAATATCAAGCAAAATAATGTGTGGTTTGGCTTCGGCGGCTTTTTTAAGGGCTTCTTCACCGTTAGAGGCTTGAATAATATTAAAACCCTCGGCTTTCATACGTTCTTCGTACATTTCCCTCAAAGTTAGGTCATCATCGACCAACAGAACAGTTTTTCCTTCGGGCATGATATATCCTTTCTATCTCAATTATATACTAAAACTTATACCATGTCTGTCAAGATTACTTTTAATTATTTTCCGGTAACAAATTTCATATAGAAAAAAAGGTCACTGGCTAAGATCAGAATGACAATTAAAATTAAAAAGAAAACAACTGCCGGAGACGCTTTGGGAACGCTGCTAGCGGTATTTTGCTGGGGAGTTTGAGCACCGGGGACCGCTTGAGGTTGTGGTGGTTCTTCAGCCACGGGCGTTTGGGGCGAAACACTTACGTTTCCGGCCAAAGGTGGTACACTAAGATCTTGCCCCCCGCTGGCCGGTTCAAAATTTATTTCTTGAGATGGCGCTTGAGGCGCATCTTTTGGTGCGTTTTGCTCATGGACTACCGGAGATGGCCCTTCAGAAGTTTCCAGAGACACTTCGGATTTTGGCCCCGAAGAGGCCCCCGTTTGGGGCGGTTCGTTTTCTTTAGTTTCCGTAGGTGGCATGGGGGCAACAGGCGCAGATTTATTATACTTTTTTAAAACAGCCTCGATTTTTTTAATTACATCCGCGGGCATGGCTTCGGATTTAATAATATAATCATCCGCCCCAGACTCAACGGCCTTGGATTTATTAATGTCGCGCATTAAGGCTGAGAGGATTATGACAGGGATATCTTTGGTCGCCGGATCGCTTTTAATAGAGGCAAGAGCCTCGTAACCATTAACCTTAGGCATCATAATGTCTAAAAGCACTAAGTCTGGTTTGGCTTTATGAACCATCGCCAAACCTTCCTCGCCGTCACGAGAGATATCAACGTGGTACCCGGCAAGTTCTAAGCGTTCCTTATAAAGGTCGATGAGCATTTTGTCATCATCAACCATCAAAATTTTTGTTCCTCTTGGCATAGTTACCCCTCCCTATGCTCGCCTTCTGGCGAGCCGGGCGGTCCGACATAATACGTCGGACTTAGCCTCATATTGAAATTTCTTTGTTAAATTCTTTAATAATTTTTCTTTTAACTCTATATCCGTATAGACTTTTAAAGTATCGTTCTGTTTGAAAAGCAGTAGATTTATCTTTATATCCTTTCCAATAAACCAACTTGAATGGCCTTCGTGACCTAGTAGCCTCTACCTGGCCAGTCTTATGTCGATTCAACCTCGCCTTTAAGTTTGATGTACAACCCACATAAAGATTACTATCTTTAATGCTCTTCAGAATATAAAGATAATACATCAATTATATAAAATCCTCCCTTAGTATGGTTGCTAAATCTATTGTATAACATATTTTCATGTCAAGCAAGAAAAACCCTGCGCGTCAACGCAGGGCCAGAAACCGAAAGTAATTATCGCATGCGAACTTGATGGCAAGTACCCCACCATCGTAGAAAGGTCGGAATTCTTGCGGGACGAACTCTTTTGACCAATCGAAATAAGGAATGAAGATCTTGCGAGTTTCGACAAAAAGACGGTGGCGATCTCTCGTTTTGAGACCAGCGGTATCAGTTGTATTATCCAAACGGTCCAGACATTTGGCAATTGGTACCCGAGGATTGCCTGGAGTGGCTCCTCGAAGAATCGAGTCAGCGTCCATAATGCGCTTATACCGGCTCCTGAACATCTTCTTGGGTTGTTTTGTCAATCCTACAACCGTGCTGGTGATGGGCTCGCCAAAGATGGCGAGTAAACTCTCCCGGGTCCAACCGTCATCCTCGATTGCTTCGTGAACGAACATTATGGTTGCGATTTCAATGGCGCTGATTTCGGAGTTCCGAAATCGCGTTGCTAGAGCCCGGGCCGCACAGCGACAGTCGTGATAGTAAAAGGACTGTTTCGATTTCCGCTGGCGGCGACGGTGGTTATGTAGCGAAAAATGGTAGCCCTTACCAAAAAGGGCCATTTCCCTGTCGGTAGCGTCCTCGAAGTGATTATCATCCCAAAGAACAATTGCAGGATCTTCATCGGAATATATTCCATTCATCATTCAGGTCCACCCCCAGATTCGGTTATCTACCTTATACATTAAAAAAAGACTTTACGCAAAAGTCTATCCTGAGGAATTGATAACTTTTTATCTATCTTATAATAGCAATTTTTTGAAATATTTTTATAGCCTTGTAAATATTTGCTTTCTTTGTGGCATAGGAAATTCTAATGTAACCACTTTTTTGGCTAAATACTCTACCCGGGACAACAATAATATTATTTCTGACTAAAGTTTTGACAAATTCATCTTCTTTCTCGGGAGTTTTCACAAAAACATAGAAAGCGCCTAACGGTTCTGTAATTTGATAATATCTTTTAAGGCCAGTGAAAATAATATCTTTTTTCTCCCGATATTGGTTAATTTTTTCTTTCAAACTTATCTCCAATGCTTTTTCGGCCGCTTTTTGGGCAAAAGACGGAGCGCAAACATAGATAAATTGTTGCAGTTTAATCATTCCCTCAATGATTTCTTTCGGACCGGCGGCATAACCACCCTCCAGCCAGTCATCGAGGCGGATTTAGAAAAACCATTTAAAGTAATCACATTATTATAAATACTTGCTGGACTAAAATGTTTTCCTTTATAAATAAACTTTTCATAAACTTCATCAGACAGAATAAAAATATTATTTTTTCGGGCGATTTTAACGATTTCCCTAATGACTTTCTCAGAATATACAGCCCCTGTGGGATTGTTAGGGCTATTTATAATAATTAATTTCGTTTGCGGTGTAATCGCTTTTTTTAACTCTTTAATATTTGGTTGAAAATCCGGATACGTATCTATGTATTCAACTTTGGCGCCGACTAACATTGCTAATTCTTTGTAACTAACGAAATATGGGTCAAAAATTATAATTTCATCGCCAGGATCAATTAAAGTTAAAAGGGCTAAATAAATCCCTCCTGAAGTCCCCGAGGTGATGATGACTTCATCCATTTCCACGCCGGAAAATGAGGTTATACTATTGGAACAAAAATAAATATCGATCAGATTTTCTTCGTCTCTTAAAACTGCACCTGCTTTTTTGAGTTTTTCAAAAATTTGCGCGTGTTCATTTTCTTTGAGCAAAACCCTTAATTCGACTTCGTGGTTGTTATCAACCATTTTTTCAGATCCTCTATAAAATCCTTCGGTTCTAAAATTTTGGTCTGAGCGAATTTTTTAAGCGGCAGCAAGTGCTTTTTATCAAAACTTATTAAATAATCCGCTTGTGCCTTTTTACATAGAGCTAAAATATGACGATCATTATTGTCTTTAACAATCTTAACCAACTTTATCTCTCTCTCAGTTATTTCAGCCTCATAATCACAAAGATTTCTAACAGTTTTTTGAGCCCTAAGAGCTGATAGACTATCAAATTTCAATTTCTTCTCTAAATTAGAATAAATTTCTTCTAAAATTTGGTTGGAAATAAAAATTTCAATTTCATTATTTTTGTAAGATTTAAAAATGGCCTCGCTGGAAAAACCTTTACGAGAGCCTATACCGGCAATCCAAACCGAACTATCAATGACGATTTTCATTGAAGAGTTTTGACAATCTTTTCTTCAGTATCTAAACCTAATTTTTTAGCTTGTTTCTCACCTATCCCTTGTAAAAGTTGCCATTCGTTGAAATTTCGAATGTATTTTTTCGCGCCGATGCGCAAAACGTCGCTCCGACTTAAATCTTCTTTTTGCGCAAATTCGTCAATTTCCTTGAGACTCTGCTCGGGAAATGAAATATTGACTGTTTTTATCGCCATTTTTGACCTCGAATTCATAATATACAAATTTTGTATGTTTGTCAAGGGCGAGCTAAATTTCCTCTGCCTGTTTGACCGGCCTAGCTAAAGGTTTGAGTTGTTCTTTTTCCTGATGAACTTGAGATTCAATTTCCAACAACTCATTTTTAGTACTTATATCGGGTAACGAAAAAGTAAACGTCGAACCCTTTCCTGCACCTTCTGAATCGGCCCAGATTCGGCCGTGATGCAGTTCAACCAGGGCTCTGGTAATGTAGAGGCCCAAACCAGAACCCTGCGACTCAGCCGTGGTGTAGTCGCCCACGCGGTGAAACTTTTTAAATAACCTGGGCAATTCTTCTTTGGGAATGCCGATTCCCTCGTCTTTAATTGCGATTAAGATTTGGTCCTTGCCGATAAATTGCCTGAAATGCGGATCAACGGCTGATTGGATTGCTTCCTGATCGTCAAGCGGTCTAACTTTAATTTCATCCTCAATTTTTTGCCATTTTTCTGCCACCCAAGGGGTTGGGATTCTTTCAGCGCGGATGCTGATTGTCCCCGGATCTTTGGAATATTTAATCGAATTACCAAGAATATTAATCATTATCTCTTTAATTTTGTCTGGATCGCCGTAAGTGGCATACTTGTCATCCCGAGCTCCACGAGGGATCTCTGAACTTGTTTCAGATTGGCCATCAAAGACAATTTTTTGTTTTCGCTCATCAGATTTAAATTTGATTTCCGCGGTTACCTGTTTAATTAAATCAGAAAGGTCAACATCCTTTTTCTCAACCAATAATCTTCCTTCTTCGATTCTGGAAACATTAAGCATATCGGCGACTAATCTTGCTAATCTTTTGGCTGAGGCGTAGACGTGATCTAAATAATCTTTTGCCTTGGGATCATCCACCCTAGCCATTTTTTCATCCAAAAGCATGGAGAGATAACCTTCAATTGCTGAAACTGGCGTTAAAAGTTCGTGGCTCGCGAGAGAAACAAATTCTGTTTTCATTACGTCTAGTTCTTTCAGATGAGAGTTCGCGTGTGCAAGTTGGGTAGATAATCTTTGTAATTCCTCCCGCCGTTCAATTTCTTCTTGAACGGATTTAACAAGAAGAT
>JAENIV010000008.1 GCA_016844295.1 Candidatus Berkelbacteria bacterium | reverse complement strand
TATTGACACACACTTCTCGGGTGACGAAACCAATTGGCTGTTCCGATCTCATATAAATACAGTCCGGTGGTTGTATCCGGCTCACCATTTTGCATTAATTGAGTAATTGAGTTTAACCAATATTTATCACCAACAAAAATTGCTTCTGGCTCACAGGCATAATATGAATTATATAGATATCTAAATAACCAATTTGGTTGACCAGTGACTTTGTCGTAATCAGCAGTTGGATTGGCGCAAGTTTTACAAACAACGCTAATATTCAAGGGGTCCTTAGGAATTTCATCAAGATAAGATTTTTGGCCTGCTAAAACCCATAATCCAACGCCCGCTGGTTCATTCGTCGGGTCATACGCAGAAGTTAAAGGATTATCATTGGGCATTTTGGGTAAATATGCCCTCCCAAGTAATTGTAAAGACAAATCATCGCATCCAGCATTATCGCTTGTGCGGAATTTTAACTCCGTCCCAGGGTCAAATCGCTGTACTGGCAATGGTCCAGCCCCATCCGGATCTTGACCATTCCAATAATCATTATAAGCGGAATAATTTGCCCCAAAAGGATTAGCACATTCCGCAGGGTATGTCCCAGGACTAACTGAATTAATTGCCTCATAGGCTTGTATACCTAGCCCCCAATTAATTAAAGGATAATGGCCTTTGTCGGCTTTGAAGGCCTCAATTGCAATAGACATTTCATTAATTTCTTTTAAGCGCTTGCCGTCATTTTGCCTCATTTTATAATCGTCCTGATTGAAAATAATAATAGAAATAGAAACCAATAAAATAATAATAAAAATAACCACAACAAGTTCAATTAAGGTGAAAGATTTTTTTCTAAGCATATTGTCCTTTAATATTTTATGTCTTTATCAATTTTTATTTGGCATAAACTCAAATTACTAATTCCATCGTTCACGCCCTTACAGAGAGGAATTGGCGAATTTAAATCAAGTTTTAAATTTTTATACGCCCAAACCTCGATTGTTTTACGAGCGTTGCCAGCGATGCCAGTGGAAATTAATTTGGTAACGCCTGTTCCTAAGAATGAATCTCCATTCTGCGGTAAAGACGTTGAAGTTCGTAATCCAAAATAAATATTTCCCGTCGCGCCACCATTATAATTTACCCTAACGCCCGCGTAGTCTACCGCCGCATTTATACCAACTCCGGCCACACACGAGAAAGGTGTGTAGAATGCTAATGTTTGTACTCCAACCGGTACGGTTGGATAGGCTGGTTGATCAGTTACCCAGAAACTCTCTTGGTAACCGAGCTTATTCTGAGCCGGGGGACCTACAATAAAACTTTTACACGACAAATGATCATTTTTTAAATCTAAATTAGTATCTAGATTTTTATACTTAATAAAAAAGTTAATATCAATATTACCGCCTGCTGGAATTGTAGCGCCAGACATTTCAAAAACAAGTCCAATACGTTGATCTGAGTCAAGAGCCCCAGTATTACCTCTGTATTGTGATAAGTCAAAAAACCTATCAACTGATGTTCCCTCGGTATTACTAATTTTATAAAATCCATTTTTCCTTACAGGGCTATATGCTCCACCACTATATTGTAAATTAACCAATCTTACAGGTTGACTCCCAACTTGAGGCCCTGCGGTATCATCGCTTCCAGAGGCTCGAACATCATAATACTGATCAGATTGAACCCAACTACTATCACACAGATTATCTACCCCAGATACACAAGAATTCAGGACAGATACAATATTATTAATACCGGGAACGACCGGAGGCGGACCAGCCGTTTGATATCCTGCTATTTGGTTAGTCTTCCCCACAGGTCCGGTTCCATGCTTTGTTGCATTTCTTCTTATTATGAACGGATAACCGAAAGAAGTGCCATCATTAATAACTCCCCAATCAGGCCAATATAATGAAAGAACGTTTCCTCTAAGCCTAACTAAAGCATCTTCAATACCGCTCCAGGCTAAATTATTTGCGATGACTGAATCGCCAAAGCGATTTGACACAAAAGTTGAACTAATTGTTGTCCTCCCAAGACCAAGAAGCATAATTGAAGATACCGTGACGATAATTAAGGCAATGATCAAGGCTGCGCTTTTTCCTTTGTTATAAATTTTAATTTTCATAATTTTCCCTTATTGCACTGAATCTCCGGCTAAATCCGGGCCGGGATATTTTGGGGTAAATGTTGATATTATATTTAAGGTTGAGTCCTGGCCGGAAGAACCGCTGGCAATGACCTTAAGGCCAAGATCAATAACAACTTTTGTTGGCTGGCCACAAACAATAATATTTGGATTTCGATATAAACCATAAACATAAAATTTTGTTACTTGCACTCCTTCCGAAGTTAAATAACCAGTTTGCGAATTTATTGGGCTGCCTGGCGGAGTAATTGTTTTTAACAGTTGAATACGGCTGGAATTTACTGATAGATCTCTGCCAACCAACGCTCCCTTGGGATCCATATAAAATGAGCCGAGCATATCATTAATAAGCGGTGTGGTCTCGGTAAGAGGTACGCAGGCATTCGCAGCCATGTAAACATTATCCGGTTTTATTACTACCCCCGCATTGCCACCGGAAAAATAATTTCCTTTTTCAACCATATCTTGGGCTTCGGCCATAACCATACTGCCCTCGGTCCGCAGTTGATTTATGGCTTTAATTTTAGATTTGGAACTGACGGTAATTGAAAGAATCGAAATAACAACAACAGTAACAACAACGAAAATTGTCACCGAAACAAGTAATTCTATTAAAGTGAAAGATTTTGTTTTAGCAAAATTTCTTTTCATTATTTTTGCCAATCTGTTAAATACCTGTAAAGTGTAACATTATAATTTGCGCTAAAGTCCGTCCACGAAACAGTAATTGTTACTCTTTGCCCGCCAAAAATTGCTAGATTCGCTCGAGCGTAACTATAACTAATTCCATCATAAGATGCGCTTGCGGGCACTGGGGCGCAACTACTCAGAATCGTAACCCAGTTTGGAGAAGCAGCCGGGCTGTTCATATAATAAGCATCACGACAAACGTTAAACTCTTCAAGATATTTATTTGCTAAATAATTGGCAGTTAAGCGATGTTTAGAGATAACGGCATTACGCATGCTGGTACCATATAAAATCACACCTGCGAGCATAAAAATAATTAAGACTGCACAGGCGAAAACCACCTCGATTAAACTGAAGGCATTCCTTTCCCTCTTATTCGCGATTATTCGTGATAAAAAGATTGGTGGATTTTTTTTCATCGAAATGTCCCTAAAATTGAATTTAAAGTTAATGTTTGGGTTTGATCAGATTTTGTAAGTGTTATTGTAGGAAAGGTTGGACCGCAATATGTTGACGATGAATCACAGTATTTTAAACCGTAACCCACTTGACCATCATATGCCCTGATATTGATAACTATCGGATTAACTGAACTAGTCGGATTGGCCGGATCAAAACCGGCAGAAGCAATCGTCAAATCTGAATTTAAACTCCCGGCTCGAACCCTATTCAAATTGCTATTATCCAAAGAGCCCGGCAAAGTATAACTTGAAATATCTTTATCTTGCGTTTCGCAAATCATATATTCATTCTTTATTAGACTGTTTCTATTGGCCGCTGCAGGTTGATTACAATAATCTGTGCCTGTAGCCCCGCTTGTTTGAATTATTAATACATAATTACCAGCCCGATCTCTGTCGTTACCGGCAGCGTAACTTTTTAATTCATCAATTAAGCCCTTTAATTCGTCACCTTGAGTTGAAACAGTTTCCGCACTTTTTGCCGAACCTAAACTTAAAACCGAAACTGAGGTAATTAAAACCACAATCATAATGGTTACCAGCATTTCGATTAAAGTGAATGATTTGTGTTTTTTCATATTGTTATAACGAAAGCCCAACATATATTCCTGTATTAGTTAGCCATCGGTTAATTTCACACGTTAAATCAAGACAAGTTTCATCAAAAGGACTGTCATTTGACCCTCCGCGGTTTGTATCGGTTGCCCATCTGACATTGACCTGATTCCAATTTGTCGTTAAAGCAGATTTACATCTGCCTTGGGCACCCCCAGAAGTTTCTCTATACTTACCCAAATCGTTGTAAGTTGTGCCACTTTTTTGAAATATTTTTAATTCACCTTTATCGCCCCCAGCGTTATCAACAACTTTAAGGGCTAAAATATCTGAATTAAACTTGGCAATTAAATCATCCTGGGCGTGATCTGATGTATTTGGTAAACTTATAGTCTCGTGAACGTAGTAATTTGTAGAGACGATATAATAAGATTTAGTTTGAAAATCACATGACTGATAAGGCGGTCCTCCCATCGGGTCAGGGACTACTACCCACATAGAAGTTGCATCAATTGAAGATGTGGCGAATTTACCTTTGTCAACCCCGTTTTGGAAAAGGTGGACTGTTCCGATGTAACTTGAACCGCTACAACTTTGGTCAGTACAAACTCGAATTTCAGCACGATTTCTTAAAACGTCGGCGTAAAATTGCTCCGGATTATTTTCTCCGCATCCGCATAATTCCCCTGTGCCTGTCTTCGGCGTTGCACAGTATTTTAAACATGAAAAACTTGTATCGTAGCGTGAGTTTCGACTATCAGTGTCCCACATGATTCCGCGCGTTGTCCCCGCAGCCCATTGGTCTATGGTTGTGTGTAAAAACCGTCCTAAATTTTGATAATTTTCAGCATCGTCTTTCCAAAATAAATAGGCAATCGCGGGACCCGGGTTATTTGTAACTGTAATCGTCGGTGTTGGTGTCGTCCCTCCGACAAGTTGGACTCCGCATTGAGTTTGACCGGTGGTTTTCCCGTTACAAATAGCAAACTCCTTTTCTGTCGAAAGACCTCCGGATAAAATATTAGCCCCTTTCTCCAACTCTGTGGCGCCAACAAGTAAATAACTTTGGCAATCTGCCCCAGTCGGACTATTTTTCCAGCAAACATACCGATAACCGAAATTTGGATTTGTGGGATTTTGGAGCGAAGTACAATCGGAGATAGCGACTTGATCATTTGGATCTCTCACACACTTATCTAAATATTTGGGAGTTCCTGTTAATACGCCAAGTAAATAAATATAATCAGATTTCGAAGTAGCAATGTTTGATTCATTTTCTCCGGGATTTAACAGAGCCCCGGAGTTCGGCAAGGGGTATTTACTATTATCAAGATAATAGTTACCGAGGGCCGCAGCTACTTTATTTAAGTCAGAATTACGCTCAGAATCCCGCGACGTTTGTCTGGGATAACCAAAAGATAAAATTATAATACTTGTAATTAGGGCAATTATAAAAACAACAACCAGGATTTCGATTAAAGTGAATGATTTATGAATCAACGACCCTCCTTAAATAATTCTCTACTGCCCAGTTCCCGGGGCGCTCGGTGGCGAACATTCATTCATGTTATAGCATGTTTTCCCATTAAAAAGTCTAAATTCTTTCTGACCCGTAGGTGTGCCTGTTAGAACAGTGGCATTTTTTTCTAATTCAACAACAGTACCTAACGAAAACCATCGGCATTCTGAAACGCCTCCGCCCCAACACGTAAAACGGTATCCCCAGACAGAATTAGTTACATCTTCCCAAGATAAAGAACCATCGTGTTGCGAAGTTTGAAATAATGGATCCTGTGGAACTCGATCTAAATATGATGTTGATAATTGAGTTTCTGTGTCCAAAGTAAAATTTACCATATCGTAATATCTGATTTTTGAAAGAGGATACCAACAATTCTCTCCACAAGTCCCGTCATAATTTTCTCCAGGAAAATGACCGTTGTCCAAATAATATCTATTTATTGCTGCTGCGACTTCGTTTAAATCTGAGATTCTGCGTAAATCACGCGCATTTTGTCTTGGATAAGAAAAAGCGACAATAATTATAGTTGTCATTAAAGCAATGATAAACACGACTACCATTATTTCGATTAAAGTGAAGCCCTTTTTTGTTGCGCTCAAAACCCCTCCTTTAGATTCAATATCCATTACCAACTCGGTAATTCATCTCGTACGCTGATGTCGGGCCAACACTTGCGTATGTCCCAGATGAACTAGAATTATCCCAACAATCCCCAACAGGGGTGCAATTTGGATTCTCTAACCGTGTATAAATAGAATATTTATTTCCATCTGTATAAAGCATATATTCATAATCTCCCGCGGCCCAGCTGGGCGGACCATTATGGACAGGATCAACCGGGGCCGGATTTAAAAATCCCCAACTCTCAAGACCATGAGCGATTGAATACTTGTAATTAGCACAACCTGCGCCGCATTCGTAATTAAACCAGCCTCTTGACGGCGAATTATAACCCGATGATGGATAAGGCGGTGTACCAGTATTAAAAGTAATATCATATGTGCCAAAACGATCACGATACAATTCGACAGCAGTTTTAATTGTGGCTAAGTCCGTTTTACGTTTCGCATCTTTGGCTTCAACACGGCTACGGTTTACCGTAACAATAACAATACTTGCCAATAAACTTATTATAAATACGACTACAAGCATTTCGATTAAGGTGAAACCTCTACTTTTATTCATTTAATCTCCTTGTTAATTTAATATTTTCAAAAAATCTAATTATTGGCCGTTTCCAACTCGGTAATTTGACCATCTTGCAATATAACTTCCTATCGCATCGTGGGGACACATTCCGCTTGAGCTTTTTTCGTCCCAATGACATACACAAGTTGTATCGCCTACGTAATCGCAAGCCTGATCTTTTGACGGATTGTAATTAGGATTCTCAAGTTTCGTATAGATTGAATATTGATTTCCATCAGTAAAGTAGATATATTCAACAAAATCATCTTCACCGGCGCCATAACTGTTATTACAAACATCTTCCGGACCGTCACTTGTATCACTGATATTAAAACCAGAAGCAATCGGTACAGGATTTAGATAACCCCATTGCCTTAATGCTTCACCGACACTGACCGAAGCGTAATCTACACCCCGATTACAATTAAACCATGAAAAATAACCATAGCCAAAACTATCTGCTGTATTTCCAGCCAGTTCCCCATTTGGATTAGCGGTAGTCGGCAGCGTTTTATAAATTTTATATGTACCATATTTTGCGTAATACATCTCGACGGCAGTTTTAATGGTATCTAGATCTGCCCTTCTTTTTCCATCCCTGGCGTCAGATCTCGCTCTAGTAGTTATTGTCAAGATCATTCCGGCTATCAAGGCAATGATCAAGATTACTACGAGTAATTCAATTAATGTAAATCCTTTTTTTCTCAATTAATCTCCTTTAAAAATCACACGGAGTGGTCCATCCAGTTCCTTCAGGACCTACCGCACAAAAAGAATCTGTATCTTCAATATATATTTGAATACCGTATTCCCGGCCCGTAGTTGAAACGTAGACATATTTGCCTTTTGCAGATGTTTCATTTGGATTAAGTATTGGATCTTTAGGGATCGGATCTAAATAAGGTTTTAATGCATCTGCTACTCTTACTGCGCCTACGGGAGGTGATTGTGAATCGCAAGCCTTTGAATGTGTTTCGGAGATGTCGTATGCCCGCCCATTAAAATAAAAACATGGAGCAAGCGGGTAATTACCATAATGTGCATTTGCGTATTGCTCCAGAGCGGTTTGGATACTTTTTACATCGGCTTCCCTCCTACCGTCGCGAGCGTTCAATGAAGAACGCTGCACGGCAACTATAACAATTGTTGCCAGTATAGCGATTATGGAAACTACAACTAACATTTCGATTAAGGTGAAACTCTTTCTAAGCATATATTTTGTTTATAAATCGCAAGTTGGCGCGCTCGACCACCATGTCGCTACCATATTAACTCCGGTCTTACAGTATTTCACCGTCCCAAAAGTTAATTCTTCAAACTGTACCCTCAAGCCATAACTATTGGTCGTTGGGCTGTAATACCAATAGTTTGTATAACTTGTACTTTGGGGTGCTGGGTCGTTAGGAATTGGATTAAGATATGGACTTAATAAAGTGCTTAGTAATTGGGCACTTCCTTCTGTAGGCGCAGTTGTTGGATACAAACCTCGATTATTATTTGCGTATTGCTCAATCGCATTCTTGAGAGTTTTGATATCGGCTTTTCTACGCGCGTCTCTTGCATTAGCAGCAGCCTTCTGAACCGAAACAATAACAATGCTCGCTAAAAGGGCAATTATTGCCACAACAACTAACATTTCGATTAAAGTAAAGCCATGTAATTTACTTTTTGTCATAATACTCCTTTTAAAAATCGCAATTTGGGGCTTCGTTGACAGCGGGCGTGGCTGCATTGTCCCACCAACCTGCATGCAAATTTGTGCCAGTTTTACAAAAATATCTTCTTGAGGTGCTATCATAGTAGGTTGTTCCGATTGTTCGAGGATTTTCAAACTTCACTAACAATCCATAACTTGCATCGGCCGGACAAGTCGTCCCTACAACTGTTCCGCCCCAAATATATGTATAGTCAGTAGCAACTGTCGGGTCGTGAATAACGTTTGTGGGATAAACACCGGGTATTATTGCATCAATGGCTGTTTTTAAAAGGGCCATAGTCTTTGAGGCATTACAGTCTGTAGTTACCGCCTCAGAACCAACAATCGGATATTTCCCGCTTTTTAGATAAGTCTGGTCTATGGCATTTTTCAAGGTCTTAACATCCGCAAGTCTTCGACCATCCCGGGCTGTTCTTCGAGCAGCAGAAACAGCAACGATAATAATTGCTGACATAAGTCCAATTATTCCCATAACAACTAATAATTCAATTAAGGTGAATCCTTTTTTAACCATAATGGCTCCTTGTTATTATTATAAAATTTATATTGCTGGTCCATTACATGAAGGCAAAACCACGGGCGGCCCAACTGCTCCTGCCACCGATACCCCAGAGGTAGTTGTCCCGGCTGAACTTATGCAAATTGTCCCGGCAGAAATTAAACTGACTGACAACGAAAAACCATTTCGCGACATCTGTATAGTACTGGCTTGCAGCTAAATTTACGCAAACACCGTTATATGAATTTACGGTTAAATTAAAACTTTCCGCTGTCTGTCTTAATTGAGACATATCACCCCTAATTCTACTTTCTCTTGCTCTTTGTCTAGCAACATTTAGAGCCATTAAAACCATCGCAGCGAGAATGCCGATAATGGTGATAACAACTAATAATTCAATTAAGGTGAATCCTTTTTTCATTCATCCTCCTTTAAAATATCCCGAAATAATAATTAATTAATTTCTCACCCCAAAATAAGGCGACTAATGTACCCAGAACTAAAAATGGCCCAAACGGCACGGCATCTTTGATGGTTTTTTTGCGGCCCGCTATTAAAATTAATCCGATTAAAGACCCTGAGATAAAAGCCACAAATAAGGCCGTTAAAACGTTGGGCATGCCAAGTAATATTCCCATTAAAATCCCCAGGAGTATATCCCCTGCTCCCATCCATTTTTCTTTGGAAATAATGACTAAAAAGCCCAAAAATCCACCGGCGGCTAAGATAGCGTAACCATAGGGAATTATACTTTCCCAATTTAGGCTACTAGCAGAATATAATTTCACGAATACAAATCCTAGGGCGAAAAGAATTCCTAAATAAGATAGAATGTCC
This sequence comes from Candidatus Berkelbacteria bacterium, assembly GCA_016844295.1. Taxonomy (GTDB): domain Bacteria; phylum Patescibacteriota; class UBA1384; order UBA12157; family JAENIV01; genus JAENIV01. The sequence goes on along the minus strand of JAENIV010000008.1, from coordinate 20,744 downwards.
GGAACTTCGTAATGTAGCATGTCGTAAATTGAAATAACGACTAAAATTGAAGCAATAATTGCTAAAAGTAATGCTTGCCAAGTTAACCCGTAATGATAATAAATACAGGCAAATAATAAGGCCGTCAATCCTTCTACTATCGGATACTGGTAGGAAATTGGTTTTTTACAATATCGGCACTTGGCGCCTAAGACGAAATAAGATAAAAATGGGATTAGGTCGTACCAGCGAATTTCTTTTTTGCATTTTAAACAATGCGATCTAACCTTCCAAATAGTTTTTAATTCGTCAAAACGCAAAATAATAACATTTAAAAAACTTCCAACGGCTAATCCGAAGATAACTACCATATTTATCCCCAATTAATTGGGAATTCAAGGGATCACCTCGGCTTTGTGGGGCGTACGCCAAAAAACCACAAACACTAGAGGTGATCTTCTTGATTATAGTTGTATTCCACCGGTACAGGCAGCGGCCGCTGAACAAGAAGGCTGTGTGGCCCCGTTGTTTCCTTGCGTTACGCCAAGCGAATCAACACAAACCGATTGCGACGCAGTGGCTAAACTTGCTACAACACAATAAGCGGTACTTGTTGTTGCAGGGTTTAGAGTAATAGTTGGAGTGCCTCCAGATGCCCCATTTTGCGTGTTCACGTCATCCCTGTATTGTATGTAATTTGCATCTGCGGCTACACCATCATAGTTTCCTGTGCCACTCATAACTGTTTCAGCAACTGATCTTATCTGTGATAAATCTCCACGAACACGGGTATCTCTTGCACGTTGCCTGGCAGCGTTTAAGGCGACCAAAACCATAGCAGCCAAAATACCGATGATGGCAATGACAACCAACAACTCGATTAAAGTGAATCCTTTTCGTTTCATGTAAATTTCCTTTTAAGTTTTAAATTTTTTTTGCATTATTATTTCTAAAGGCTGATCGACCTAACAAACCTTATTTGTTACTTTATGACATTTACTAAACCGTATATTGGGTAAAGGATTGAATAAATTAAAAATCCTACGCCAAAACCGACAATTACAATCGTTACAGGTTCGACAAGATTGGAAATGGTTTTAATCTTTGTATCGACTTCATTTTCATAGTAATCGGCCAATTTGTCCATTAATGTTTCAAGCCTTCCAGTTTGTTCACCTACCATAATCATTTGGGAAACAAGAATTGGAACATCTTTTTCTTTAGAAAGCGGCACAGACATAGGAATTCCTCTTTCGACCTGGGCAATAACTTTTTTCATAATCCGAATATATACTCTGTTATTTATTGCTCGGGCAGTAATTTTGATTGTTTCGATAATTGGAATTCCTGAAGAAATAAGCATTGCGGTAGTTCTGGCAAAACGCGACATATATAAATCGTATGATACATATTTTACAAGTGGGGCCTTGAGTTTAATTGTGTCCCAAGCAAACCGGCCCTTTTTAGTTTTTGTAAAAATTAACCATAAGATTAAGATGACTAAAGCAAGCATAGCCAACACTAGCCACCACCATTTTACAAGAAAATCCGATGTTGCAACTATGAGTTGTGTTGACCAGGGTAGTTTGACCCCGGATTCTTCAAAAACATTTTTTAAAATGGGAATTACTTTAATCATCATCAACACTACTACGGCAACCATCATAACAACAACAAATATTGGATATGCCAAGGCGGCTTTAATTTTGCTTTTGAATACCTGCATCGCCTCCATACGGTCTGCCAAGTGAGTTAAAACCTTATCTAACTTTCCCGTGGCTTCTCCAGAGGAAACAACGGCAATAAAAACTTCATCAAACACTTTAGGATGCTTACCTAAAGATACGGAAAGTTTTTCTCCGGCTTGAATATCTTGATAAATTTGCGTCAAGACTTTTTGGAAGGCCGAATTTCTGGTTTGTAAGCGCACGAGATTGATAGCATTATCGAGAGCCACCCCCGAAGAGATCATGACTGCTAATTGTCTGGCAAAAAAGACCTTTTCTTTGTTGGTAACACGAGAAAAAATAACAATATCTTTCATTAAACCCCTCACTTTTTATCCACATAACTACTATATCATATTACTTGTAAATTCAAATTTCAAATCAAAAATGTTAAATTGGTACATGTCATCCTGAGTGAAACGAAGGATCTCTCAACTTGTTTGAGAACTGGCATTCGCCAGAGATGTTTCGCTTCGCTCAACATGACAATGCTCCAGAATTACACGATTGTTCAACATGACTCAAGTAAGTCCTTAAAGGTGGGATTCAAACTTTTTATTAAGTTTATCTTTTTTGCTCTTGTCCAACCTTTTATCTTCTTTTCAACTGTAATTGCTTCATTCGGATTATTAAATTCCTGAAAATATACTAATTTATTAATGTTATATTTTTCTGTAAATCCCTTGATAAACTTAAATTTATGTTCATACATTCTTCTTTGTATATCGTTAGTTACACCAGTATAAAGAGTGTTGGATTTATTCGTAGCGATATAAACGTAATATTTTTTACTCATACCAACCCATATTCATGGGAGATTCTTCGGCTACGCCTCAGAATGACATTACTCTTCATTATCATTAGGGTTTGATTAGAAATTAGAATAATTAAGTTAATTAGAATAATTTATTGAGCTTTGCTCAATACACCATCATCTTAAAAGCTTTGGGATCAAGCGACCAAGTCAAGGCATTATCAATCGTTATTTCTCCTTTGGAAACCATTTCAGCTAAAACTTTGTCTAAAGTAATCATGCCTTCGGAGGCTGATGTTTGGATGATGTTAGGTAATTGATGGGTTTTGCCTTCACGAATAGTGGCTCTAACTGCCGAATTGGCGACCATAATTTCACAGGCAACGATCCTTCCACCGGATGTGCGCGGGATTAATCTTTGCGAAACAACACCCAACAAGACATTTGCCAACTGCATTCTGACCTGTTGCTGCTGATGGGGCGGGAAAACATCAACAATACGATCTGCTGTTTGAGCGGCTGAGTTGGTGTGTAAAGTTGTAAAAACCAAATGGCCAGTTTCTGCCAAGGTCAAGGCGGCATCGATAGTTTCTAAATCACGCATTTCTCCGACTAAAACAACGTTTGGGTCTTCTCGTAATGACGACCTTAATGCCCGGGCGAAGGAATTCGTATCAGTCCCAACTTCTCTTTGAGAAATAATTGATTTATCGTGTTCAAAAACGTATTCGATCGGGTCCTCAATTGTGACAATGTGCTCTGCGCGATAGTGATTAATATGATTTATCATGGCTGCCAAAGTCGTTGATTTGCCATGTCCGGTTGGGCCGGTAATAATACAAAATCCCTGGGATGGAGAGGTGAACTTTTCCAAAATTGGCGGCAACCCCAATTCTTGAAGATTTTTGATAAGTTTAGGAATCAAACGCAAGGAGGCGGCTAAATTACCCTTTTGAAAATATGTATTTGTGCGAAAGCGTGTATTTTGATAGCCAAAAGAAAAATCAACTTCTTTTCGGACTTTTAAGCGCTCTAATTGTTCCTGAGTCATAAAAGATTGAATTAATTTTGTGACACTTTCGGTTGTCAAAGCGGCCTCATCTGGCACAGTCGCCAGTTTTCCGTCAATTCTAATCAGGGGCGCCACGCCTACGGTTAAGTGAATATCTGAAGCTTTGCGCTCAATGGCTAGGTCGATTAGTTTTTTCATTAAAGGGTCTAGGGTAATTTGCATATAAACTCCTTTGTCGTAAATTCGAATATCGAATATCGAAATTCGAAATAATACTTAATGTTTGAATATTTGAATTTATAATTTTGAATTTGTTTCGTGCTTCGGATTTCGTGCTTCGAATTTTTATTTATATTGTTACAACTCTTAAGACTTCGTTAACGCTTGTGATGCCCTTAAGGGCTTTGAAAAGTCCGTCATGTTTCATGGTTACCATGCCTTCCTTAATTGCTGCTTCTCGGATCTCTGAAGCAGGCCGACGGTCAATTGCTAGCGATTCAATTTTATCGCTCATAGCAAATACTTCATAAATGCCGACTCTTCCTTTATACCCTTGATCACATTCCGGACATCCGCGTCCTTCAAAAAATTGATAAGGCTTTGGCAAATTAAATCTGGCCAATTGTTCTTCAATTTCATTAAAAACAGGGTCAGGAATATGTGCGGGTTTTTTACATTTTTGACAGAGCCGTCTCACCAATCTTTGGCCAATAACACAATTTATTGATGAAGTAATTAAAAACGGTTCAACCCCCATGTTGATAAGTCTAGGAAGAGCCCCGGTGGCGTCATTCGTGTGTAAAGTGGATAATACTAAGTGACCGGTCAAAGCAGCATGGGTTGCCAAAGAAGCCGTTTCCGAGTCTCTGATTTCCCCAACCATAATAATATTCGGATCCTGGCGGAGAACGCTTCTTAGACCATTGGCGAATGTAAAACCGATTTTTGGCTTTATCTGACATTGATTAATCCCCGGAACCTCATATTCAACGGGATCCTCCAGGGTAACAATATTTACCGAGGCGGTGGAAATTCGATTTAATATAGCATACAAAGTTGTTGATTTACCCGATCCAGTAGGTCCGGTAGAGAGTACCACTCCGTAAGGTTTATCAATGTTTTCCGTGAGAATTTTTAAACCCCTTCCTGTTATCCCCAATTCTTCCATGGTATACATTTTCAAGGATTTATCTAAGATTCTCATGGCAGCCTTTTCACCATGAACAGTTGGCAAAGTTGAGATTCTTAAATCTATTTGATGACCGGCTGTCGAACAATCGAAACGGCCATCTTGAGGAATGCGCGATTCATCGATTTTTAATTTGGCTAAAATTTTGATTCTAGAAATAATTGCCGGTTGTTCCTCCAAAGGCAGTTTAATAATATCGCGCAAAATCCCATCAACTCTGAAACGGATTCGCATATTCTTTTCGGCTGGTTCTACGTGGATGTCTGAAGCCTTACGTCGAACAGCTAAGGCAATCGCGGCAGCTAAAGTTTTTGGGATGTTACTATCTTCAGCAATTGCCAATAAATCCCCTATTTCTTTGATTTCCATTCCTAGATATTTATCTAAATCACCTTCTTCGGGATTTAAAATTGGTTGCGTAACCGCAATTTTACTTTGTACCTCAGGAACTTTTTCCTCTCGTTTAATTTCAGGAGTTTCGTCATCTGTTTTTTTAATAGGCATTTCTTCTTGTTTCAGCGGTATTGTCTGAGGTAGCGGGGCTTGAGGCTTGGGAACAAATTGCCTGGGCTTTTCTTCAACTTCTTGTTGAATGGGAACAGACGTGGCTGGCACTGCTACAGACGCTGAAACTGCAGGTTTCGGAGGTTGATAGTATTGCATGGCCAGATGGATTTGACCGGGAGTAGATTTATACTCTTCAATCCCGATATCATTTTTTTCACGGACAAATTCTAAAATTTCTTTAACTTTTTTATCATCAGGATCGGCGACAGCAACTTTAATAAAAGACGAATGGGGCGCCTCGAAAACGACCATTTGATATTTGCGAGCAATATCTTCCGGGAATTTAGAAATAACATCAAAGGGTATTTGTATTTTTTCCAAATCGACTGTTTTTAATGTATTTGTTGACATAGCCATAGCAGGCTGTGGAGATTGAATTTCAACATTAATTTCCGGAATGGTTTTTTCTTCCTTAATATTTCGATATTGACTTAAAGCGCTGTTGAGATTCCCCATTGATGTTATGGCAATTTCAATATTGATATTCTTTTTTGCCTTAATATCATTAAGAGTTCTTTCAAGATTGCTTGTGAGTTTACCTGGGTTAGCAATCGCCACTTTCAAGATATTTTCTTTTTGATCATAAGCAATTATTTTATATTCCTGGGCTAAATTTTCAGGAATAATATTTAAAATTTCCCTGAGGATTGTTTTGTCTTTGAGATCAACGTATGGAATATTTAAAATACTCGAGTATCCCTTATTAATATCTTCATCAGAAACTATATTTTGAGATCTAAGCCTGTTGTCTAATTCTTGGTTTGACAACAGTCTTAAAGATTGAGAGTTTTGCGGATTTATTTTTCCATTTTCAAGAAGAACATCGAATAGGCGTTTTTGGCTTTTATCTGTATTAATATTCAAAAACAAACTCCCTCCTTATTAGGAGTAATTATCTTAATTTAAGTATAACCGTAAAATTTTTGAGCGTCAATATCCACGAAAACTGGCAGGGGTGCAGGGAATCGAACCCCGGTCTACGGTTTTGCGCGTCTTAACTCATTTTGGCAGGAGCTGAGGGAATCGAACCCCCGACCGAGGTTTTGGAGACCTCCGTTATACCACTTAACTAAGCTCCCAGCAGGATGAGTTAAGACCGGCATCCAGACCGTTGTACTGGCTTTGCCAGCACCCATTGAAGGTTGCCAGCATTCGCACACCCCCTAGAAAATATTATCAGCATTCATGATTATATCTGCCCATTCGATGCGTGTATAATAATTTGTTTGGTTATTTCTTCTTGGCTTTAGAAATTTTTACCTCTTTGTGAGGAGTATGTTTGCGGCATTTTTTACAAAACTTATTTAATCTAAGTTTTTCTTTGTTTTCTGTGGGGTTTTTAGCCGTAGTATAGTTTTTACTTTTACATTCAGTACACTCTAGATGTATTAACACTGCCTTTGCTTTTGCCATTTTACCTTTCTTTTTAATAATATGGAGCCCAGGAGGGGATTTGAACCCCTGGCCTATTCCTTACCATGGAATTGCTCTACCACTGAGCTACCTGGGCACTCTGGTGGTGCCGAGCGAGAGATTTGCACTCCTCCCTCAACTTAGTTCCGGGATGAACTCCGCCAGGATTGGTGCCGAGAGAGGGATTCGAACCCCCGAAGCCACAAGGGCGTCTGATTTACAGTCAGATGCGTTTGGCCACTTCGCTATCTCGGCAGACTGCGGAGTTTACCTAGTTTGATTATCAAACCGGGGCTAACCCGGCATGAATTTATTTTAACATTTTTATCTATTTTTCTCAAGATTAAAAAATGGAGCTCAATCAGCGTGCCTTACCTTCGGCAGTGGATAGGGATTAAGCGAAGAAAGATTTACCCTGCATATACCATGGTCTTTGGCCTGCAGTAGTCACTTATTTTTTCTTTTCTCTTTGTCTTGAAGTTTAAGCGTTTTGTCTAGAAGTCTTTCATATTTATTGTTTTTAGGATCAAGTTTCAAAGCGTTTCGGAAAGACTCACTGGCTTTATAATAATCTTTTAGACCCATATATGATAACCCTAAATTTATATGCCTTGATGCCAGATCGGGTTCTAATTTAACCGCTTGAGCAAAAGCGTCTTTTGCGTCATAGTAATTTTTTTGTTCGAGATAAATTGCCCCTAACCTTGAATAAATTTTGGGGTTATCCGGATCTTGAGTCGCAACCTTAACATATAAATTTTCAGCTTCTTCAAAATTATTTTTGTCAAAAGCCTCGTCAGCTTGAGCGATCAGCCCATATAAAGTGATTTCTTCACTCGAAACTTGGCGAGTTTCTTGAAATTTTTTTCGCGCATCGGGCAATCTTCGCCCTAAAATAACCAAGATAATTACAACAGCGGCGATTATACTAATATTGGCGATCATATTAAAACCTCAATTTTTTTCCCATCTTTTGTTTCTAACAGGACTTTACTTTCTAAAATATTATGTCCAACAACCACGCCCGCACCAGATGAAGAATTGAATTGACTTCCAATCTTAGGCATTTTTTTCTTCAAATCATTATATGTATCAGCCTCATAAGCCAGACAACACATAAGTTTCCCGCAACAACTCTCGAGATTAGTTAAAAACTTCGTGCAACAAAGTTCCCGACCGCATTTGCCTATTCCCCCAAAATATTTGGCTTCGTCGCGTGAACCGACTTGCTGAAGACGAATCAATTTATTATAACTTTTGACTAAATCAGAAACTAGACTTCTGAAGTCAACTCGGCCGTCGGCAGAAAAATAAAATGTTAATTTCTTTTCGTCAAAGCTGATATCGGCGTCTAAAATTTTCATGCTTAAACTGTGACGATTTACCTTTCTTTGTGTTTCTTCTATTAATGATCTAGCCGTTTTTTTAAGTTGCGTTCGCTTGGCCCGGTCTTCAGTAGAAAATATTCTTAAAATTGTTCCTTGGCCTTCTTCAATATTTGTTAGACCTTCACCTTTTTTAACTATCGTTCCTTCTTCGATAATTTGTTCAATTTCGATCAATACCAAATCACCAAAATTTAACTTTAAATCTGTTTTATATGCAAATATTTTTCCAGTTGTCGCTAATTTAACAAACAATTCTTCCATATTTTATTTTAACAGTTTATATCAATCTTTTTCGTATCATATATTAAGAAAAAGGTTTTCTAAGAGTAATTTTACAGAAGTATTCGTCGAAAGTAAACTCCTCGTAGAAGAGATCTCCTTCAAAATATGTCGGACATCAGTACCACATAAAAGATCATTACGCAGATTATTCTCCCACGAATTTAAAATATCACTTAAATTATTTGATTCCGCTATTTTCGACGCAAAATCAAAACGCTCCTTGATAGACTTTTTCTTTAGAACCTCAAGGGACATAAATTCCTCAGACGTTTCCTTTTGAATATTTTTTTTAAACCTAATTATTTGGCAGCGAGATATGATCGTCGGTAATATTTTCTCTGTTTTTTGAGAATTTAAAATAAAAATTGTATTTTTGGGTGGTTCTTCGAGCACCTTAAGTAATGCATTCGCGGCCTCAAGAGTAATATTTTCTAAATTCCAAATAACGGCTAATTTAAATGGAGAACTATGGGGCTTTAAAGAAATCCAATGGATTAATTCTCTAATAAAAACAATTTTAATTGGATTCTCTCTCAATTGCCAAAAATCTGGTTTTTGAATTTTTAGAACGTGTCTAATTTCTTCTACATCAAAATCGCCGATTACAAGATAGGCATGACCTATGCGGGAATTTTTTATTTGAATATTGATTGTCCTTAATAAATTCATAGATTTATTCTTTCATTTTCAAACGCAATATCAAGACCTTCGGGCCGTGGATGAATCGAAGATAACTTTTCCGCTTGAATCATACCACGGTTTTTGTTCTGTGAACAGTTGTTAAATTATCAAAGATTTACAAAAGTTTAAAATTCTTTTAAAATAAAATAGAGGAAAAGAATTTATATTCTTTCGGTCGACCCTAAAATAATCACTTATGGAAATTTATGGTGTTTGAAGACAAAAAATTAGCTTGTAAAGAGTGTTCCAAGGAATTTATTTGGTCAGCAGGAGAACAGCAATTTTATGCTGATAAAGGCCTTCAGAATTCTCCAGGAAGATGCCCGGATTGTCGTAAAAATCGCAAAGAAAAAACTACTGATCGGCAAATGCACAATATAATTTGCAAAACTTGCGGCAAAGAAGGCGAAGTCCCGTTTCAACCAAGGAATCCTGATGATGTTCTTTGTGCGGATTGTTTTACAAAAGCCCGCCAAACGGACAAGAGCCCTGAACAAATTAAACCCCAAGAAGAAACTACTCCCGAAGAACCTGCTAAGTAATATTTTTAGTTTTTAGAAGTATTGCGATTCGCAGATCTTAAACAACCCATGCAAATATTTTTGCCATGATTTTTTTGGATGTTTGGATAAATTTTTCTCTTTGTACGATGTTGAGAGTTTGGCCGATTATAACCTACTCTTGGACTGCGACCGCAAACTTGGCAAGTAGTCATATTAACCTCTTTAGTTTTATCTTGATACTTTTATATGGTATCATACAAAAGCAGATACGTCAATTAACATATACCATGATTATATTATTACTATTTTCATCACCGCTACACTTTACCGCCATCATTTTGTCGCTATTAGTCGCCATTACTTTTCACGAATTTGCCCATTCTTGGGCTGCCAATAGTTTCGGTGATTCAACATCTAAATTAATGGGGAGAATGTCGCTGAACCCCCTTGCGCACCTAGACATTTATGGGTCAATATTTTTATTACTCGTGGGTTTTGGTTGGGGTAAACCAGTAATTGTCAATCCGAATAATTTTGCCAATCCAAAATTAGATAATCTGACAGTATCTTTGGCTGGACCGATGAGCAATTTAATCTTGGCTGTTGTATTCGGACTTATCCTTCGCCTTGTACCGATGCCTGAGATAGTCAGTTTATTTATCAGTGCTTTAGTATTTTTTAACCTTTTATTAATGGTATTTAACTTTCTGCCCATACCTCCGCTGGATGGTTCTAAAATTTTAAGTCTTTTCTTACCAGAGCAAATATATTTGTTTTTGCAGCAATTTGGCATGTTTATCTTGGTCTTCGTGATATTTTTTACCGGCCTAATTTCTTTAATCGAAACCAAGGTTATTTTTAATTTTTTTATTTTTATCACAGCAAGGCCCGATATGCTTTCTGCCCTATTAAATCTTTAATATTTACGGGATGTAGCACAGTTGGTAGTGTGTCCGCCAAAAATTCGGGGCGTAGCTTAGTTGGTAAAGCGCCAGGCTGGGGGTCTGGAGACCGCTGGTTCGAATCCAGTCGCCCCGAATTTGGGCGGAAGGTCGCGAGTTCGAGTCTCGCCATCCCGATTTGCTTTAGACCAAGATAATGTATAATAAATACATTAGGTACTTACCTACATTGATTTTTTTTGGAGTTAATTGAAAAGATTTATCAGAATCTAAACTATGGCATACGAAATCCAATTTGCGAGAATAACTAATTCTGGAAAACTTCCTGATAGATTCCTCACCTGTCAGCACCACACAAGCGATAATCTTACCCAAAAAGGTATGGGCGAGATTTTTACTTGTATTGAAATGCTTTCTCCGTGGTTTCCGACCGCGCAAGTTGGCCAAATGGTAATAAACAATTTTGTTAAGTACTATTATCGAGGCGGAAGCACTTCAGATCTTGTAAATTTTGAAGAATCGTTAAAAAAAGTCAATGAGGATTTAGCCCAAATTACTCAAAATGGGGAAACTGATTGGATCGGCAATCTAAACGGGGTAACCTCTGTTATTGTCGGTAATAGTCTTCACTTATCCACAAGCGGACAATCTGAGGTATTTATTTTCAGAGATGGTAAAATTAATCACTTGACAGAAGGAATGACAGGGCCCGTTGAACCACATCCTTTAAAAACTTTTACTAATATAATTTCTGGTGAACTTAAAGAACAAGATAGTATATTGCTTTCAAACAAAGAGTTATTCGAACACTTATCTTTAGAGGCACTACGTCAAATTATTAGCATGAACCCACCGTCCTTAGCAGCCATGCAGATTATTAAATTATTACGTAAAGATAAAGTTAAAAACGTAAATTTAATTATTATCCGTCTAGGCCTTAAAGAAGATGTATCTAGTAAACCAATTACAGAAAATTTAGGGAATGTTTTTTATCTTGATAAATCATCTGAATCAGCGTGGAAAGTTTTTGGGCAAATTGGGAAAATCCTTATACCGGTTAACCAAAGTTTGGGCAAATTTTTTAATAATTCATATCTAAAGATAAAAGAAAGAATATCTAAACGAAAAAAGAGTCAACCTTCTATACCTATTAATGCGCAACCTTTTGCAGCTAAAGAAGGGGGTGATAATTTTCATAAAGAATTTTTATCTGGGGAACGAGATGATAGTCTTCTAAAAGATGAGGAAGTCAAATATTCTCCTGAATACGTCCATTACTATAATCAAGAAAAAGAAAAGAAAATTACCAGAAGAAATACTTGGACAATAATTTTAAAAATACTAAATTGGATCTGGATAAAAATTCTGAATTTAATAAGTTGGATTGTCGATTCTGCGAGAGATCGCAAAAGACGTAAATATCTTTATATTCTCGGTGCGATTCTTCTTATTTTAATTATTATTGTTACGGTGGTAATCAAAAATCGTGGCAATAATGTTGGTAATTTCCAAGCCCAAAAAATTCTTAATGAGGCCATTGCCGCGGGCAATGACGGTAAAAATCTACTTTCAACAGGAAACCAAGAGCAAGCTAAAGAAAAGTTTGCTTTTTCGATAGATAAAGCCCGAACGATTGTTGATAACTCATTTGTTGCCAACGATGCTAAAAATACCATTAAAAATTCCCAGTCAGAATTAGATAAATTAACCGCGACTACAAGATATATCGATTTGAAACCAAGTATTACAATTCCTGATACAGGTAAAGGTTTGTATGTTGTTTCCGGGCAAGCATATATTATTTCTGACTCTGACATTTATGAAGGTAATATTGTTAGTGGTACTCCTTCAAAAATTGCTTCTATCCCTAAAAATAAAGGCAATTTTATTACCGGGACACGCTCGGACATCTCTATATACTTATATACTAATAATCAAAATGTATTTACCCTCGATGTTAGTACTAAAAAAATCGAACAGACAAAAATTTCTTCAGATGGTAGATGGGAAACCTCCAACGCTATTGCCGGTTATGTCGGGAGTTTATATCTTCTTGATGGAATTGTTGGTCAAATATATAAACATTCTTCTAATAATACTGAATTTCAAAAAGGGGAAGAATATATTTCGACCGTGAACGTAAATTTAAGACAATCGAATTCTCTAGCTGTTGATGGGAATATTTATGTATTAAAAAATGATGGTCAAATAATTAAAATACAAAAAAGCAAGAAACAGGATTTTAGTTTAAAAAATATTCCTAGTCCATATAGTACAATAGCAAAACCAATTAAAATATTTACTGACTCGGACACGCCTTCAATATATGTACTTGATGGAGATCAAAAACGCATCTTAGAATTCGACAAAGAAGGTCAATTTATTCATCAATATGCTTTACCAGATGAATTTAATAAAATTACCGATTTTGTCGTTTCTCAAAAAGCACGAAAAATCTGGGTTCTAAATGATAAAAGTATTTATGAATTATCTATTTAAACCTTTATGCAAAATCACGATCCACAGACTAATAGTCAAGTAGAAAATATTTCTAAATATAACGCGGGCTCTAAAAACCCGGGCCTTAAACTTGAAAACAATTTTTTTTCGGCTAAAAGAGTCATTATTATTCTATTGATTGGTATTGGGATATGGATTCTAATTCCAAATATTATCGGGCTTAAGGAAACTCTTATACTTCTGGAAAGAATAAAATATTGGGCTTTTATTTTAGCCGTCGCGGCCGAATCATTTTTTTATATTGGTTCGACTATTCTTACGCGGACGGTTCTGAGAATGACAAATGATAAATTAAGTTTTTATGATGTTTTAAAAATTTCAATCATGGATTCTTTTTCAGTACAATTTCTACCATTGGCAAGTTTTGGGGAAGCGGCAGTTGATTATTACTTTTATAAAGCTAAAAACATTAGAACATCTCACATTATTTTAATGTTTATTGCCAGAACTATGGTAATATGGATTGTTTTTGCAGTAATTTATCTTATTGGGGCGGCTTTTTCACCATCTAACTCCGGGATCAGCCCGACAAAAATATTAATAATTTGGCTGATTTATTTTGCCGGCTTTGCTTTGCTTTTTTATTTAATTTTTCTTTATACCAACAGAAACCGGCTGCTGGCAAAGGCCAAGAAATTAATTTCTTTAGCAAATAAGATAACCAATCTTTTAAAATTGAAACGATTTCCAGAATCAGGCATTCCCGGGATCGTTGATAAAGTATATCAGGCAACGTATATTTTGAGCCAAAACCCAAGACTTCAAGTTTATTCCATCATCGGAGCCTTATGTTTTTGGTTTGGAGATATTTTTTGTTTGTATTTTGCTTTTTTGGGTTTTGGCTTTCATGCCAATTTGGCAATTGTCATTTTTGCATACTGTATTACAAGAATTCTGACGACAATCTCATTTATTCCTGGCGGACTCGGGGTTGCCGAAGCATCCTTGTCCCTAATTTTCATAAGTTTCGGGATTCCCGCCTCAACTGCCTTAGCCGCGGTGTTAATTTTTAGACTTATTTCATTTTGGATACCAATCCCAGTTGGATTTTGGTCATTCTTGAGTTTACAAAGGAATTCTATTAAAATGAAAGTGGGACTCGTATCAAATGAGTCTAACTAATTTTAACTCTAAGGAGGATGAATGTGGGATGATCTACCAAAAAGAAATCCTGGCGCGAATAAGGCGTTGATAATCTTATTAGTAATAATAATTGTCGCGGTTATCGGTTATGTATTGTACATTTTAATAAGGCCTACAAGCGATGACCTAACTGGCGCCCAAGCAAGTCCGACACCTTCTAAAATTATTAATAGCCCGAGTGCGTCTGGGTCCTCTAATATATCGACATCACCCTCTATTACAGCGTTGCCGACACCGACAGGAACACAAAACTATAAAGTTCCCGAGGGTGAAACATTTGTTGCGGCTTCAACGGCCGACACTAATGGTGACGGCAAAGAAGAAACTTTAGTTATAACCAAGATGACTAACGGCAAATACCACGCGTATATTTTAACTCCAACCGGGGAAAATTTATTTGATAATAAAGAAATGACAAAAAAACCTGTTCGAATTGTTACTCAAACATTTGATAGTTCTGAAAGTTATTTGTCCTGGATGTTAGTCTTCACCGAACAGTCCGGAGATCTAGCCTTTATCCACTGGACTGGTACAAAATACGAAATACCAGCGAGTCTTGGGATCTAAATACAACCCAGCCAATGCTAAAGTTCTCATCAATATAAACGCCCCACCTTATAGGTTATTTACATTTTTTCCGGGGCGGAGATTCCCATTAAATCAAAAGTTTTTTTGAGTACTATTTGAGTTGCTTTAATAAGATCGATTCGGGCCAAAGTTAGATTTCTATCTTCCGATATTACCTGGCAATTTTCATAGAAATTATGGAATTTATTGGCTAGTTCGATAGCATAAAAAGGCAACCTTTGGACCTGGTAGTCCTCGGCAGCTTCGATAATTATATCTGGTAGTTTTATTAGTTCTTTGATAAGCGAGAGTTCTGCCGGTTCTTTGATAAGAGCAGCGATTGAGTGATTAGTTGTGATTGAGTGATTAGTTGTGGATTTCGCGAGGATACTATGTATCCGAGCGTATGCATATTGCACATAATAAACAGGGTTTTTTTCCGAATGCTCTTTGGCGAGATCCAAATCAAAATCCATATGCGTATTCATTGCTCGCTCGATAAAGAAAAACCTCGTAACATCATTACCAACTTCGCTTATGAGTTCATCGAGGGTTACAAAATTTCCCTCACGCTTTGACATTTTGACTTCTTGGCCCTTACTGATTAAGCGTACGAGTTGAGCGATTAT
Organism: Candidatus Berkelbacteria bacterium; assembly: GCA_016844295.1. Classification (GTDB taxonomy): domain Bacteria; phylum Patescibacteriota; class UBA1384; order UBA12157; family JAENIV01; genus JAENIV01. The sequence goes on along the minus strand of JAENIV010000008.1, from coordinate 5,488 downwards.
TATTTTTAATTCACCTGACCAATTTTCTTCTTTTTGAAGAATTTGTACGGCTGAAAGCATACGGCCAATATAACCATGGTGATCTGCCCCCCAAAAATCAATCAGGATGTTATAACCCCGACGGATTTTATCCCAGTGATAAGCAATGTCCGAAGCAAAATATGTATATTCCCCTTCTTTGGTTATCAATACTCTATCTTTGTCATCGCCGAAATCAGTTGTTTTAAGCCAAAGAGCCCCGTCGCTTTTATATGTCAATTTATCCGACTTTAACTTACCCAAGATTTCTTCAACTGGCCCTTTATGTAGATCTGTTTCCCGAAACCATCTATCAAATTTGATCCCCATTTGTGCAATTGTTTTCTTAATTGATTCCTCCATCAATATCGCAACGGCTTGGCTACCTGCTTCTTCGGGTTTTTTGGAAGTTATTTTAGATGCTATTTGATCGATATGAATACCTTTGTAAACTTTTTCGGAGTCTTTTAAAACTGAATGACCCAAAGCAATAACTTGTGCGCCGCGATCATTAATATAGTACTCGCGCTCTACTTGGGCTCCGAAAGATTCTAAAACGTTAGCCAAACAATCACCCGCATACCCCCCGCGGCCATTGCCCAAAGTTAATGGACCAGTCGGGTTGGCGGAGATAAATTCGACGTTGATTTTTAGGTCTTTGCCTAAATCACTATTGCCATAGGCTTCACCGGCTTGATTAATTTCTAAAATTTCGTTTTGAAGATAGGGGAGTGCGATTTTAAAATTTATAAATCCCGGTTTTGCGACTTCGACCCTCTCAAACATTTCGTCTTTTGATAATTCTTTGACAAATTTACCAGCAACATTTTCCGGCTTCTCGCCCACCTGCTTTGCCAAAACCATGGCAACATTCGATGAATAATCGCCAAATTTCTTATCGGCCGGTTCAACAGAAAACGTAATATCCCCTGCCTTTGAGTAAACTGATACTATTGATTTTTGAACTAACTTTTTAATTTTATATTTAATCATTGATATTCTTATATCTTTATCTTGACAAAATTTCTTTTACCGACTTGGACAATCATATCGTCTTGAATTTGGATTGTTTTAAAAGGATCGGTAATTTTTTTACCAGAAACTTCAACGGCGCCCTGTTCGATAAGACGTCTGGAAGCCGATCGGGATGAGGTTAATTTACAATCCATCAATAAATCATCTATCCTTATATCTCGCATTTCCATTTTCACGATTGGCATATCTGACGGTTTTCCACCCTTTCTAAAAACTTTATCAAATTCTATCTCAACATCTTCAGCATCGCTGGCAGAATAATATATTTCAACGATTAATTTTGCCAGCTCCGCTTTAATATCGCGAGCATTTTTACCTTCGTCTAATTCTTTTCTGATGATATCTAATCCGCCAGTAGTAATATCCGTGCATAATTCATAGTATTGAACAATTAAATTATCCGGTATCGACATTACTTTCCCATACATATCCCTTGGACTATCATTAATAGCAATATAATTTCCAAGCGATTTAGACATTTTTTCTTTTCCGTCTAAACCAATTAAATAATTCATCATAACTATATCTTGTTCCGGTTGCCCATATGCCTTTTGAAGTTGCCTACCCATGAGTAAATTAAATTTCTGATCGGTCCCGCCAAGTTCAATATCGGCCTTAACCATCACTGAATCGTAACCCTGGAGTATCGGATAAATCTCTTCGTGGACCCCAAAGGGTTGATTCTTTTCGATACGCTTTTTAAAAGTTTCGTGTTCCATAATTTGTGCCACCGAAACTTTCGAGGCAATTTCTAACACTTTTGCTAAATTAAAACTTTTAAACCATTCACTTTGAAGGTGTATTTCGGTTTTTTCTTTATCCAATATTCGGAAAGACTGGGTAAAAAATGCGTCAGAATTTTTTTTAATTACTTCCTCTGAAACCATTTCACGTGTTTTGTCTTTTGCGGACGGGTCACCAATACGCGCGGTATAATCCCCTATAATAAATACCGCTGTATGACCTAAGTCTTGGAATGTTTTAAGTTTTCTAATCGGGACAGCGTGTCCAAGATGAATATCGCCCTTATTCGGGTCAATTCCATACTTGACTCTTAAATTTTTACCAGATGCTAGTTTCTTTTCAAGAGATTCTTTAACAATTATCTCCCCCACCCCACGTTCTAACAGACTTTTAATGTCAACAGCCATTTTTGTCCTTTCAGGACTTTATTTTCAAGCGCAATGCCATGTCCTCCCACCTTGACTCGCATCAGCGAGGCTAGTCAAGCCGCAGGTGTTGCGTAGAAAACTTTACCTTAGGCATATCACGGGCTTAAGCCCGTGGATAGTAATTATTCCTTTACATAATTTATTTTCAAGCGAAATGCCATAGCCTCTTGACTATGGATGAAGCGAAGAAAACTTCTCTTTTTATATCATATCATGGGATTTATCCCGTGGATAGTGATTTTACCGTGTATAATGCTAAAAAGTAAAGGGTAAGTGGAATTTTATTTTTGGGCATGCTAAAATGTGAAGGAGGATAAATTTGGAGAGGTAAATTTATGAATTTCAAACGATTCATACCGTTTCATAATCCCTTAAATATATCTCGTATTAGAAGGATCGGCCATCCTAAGCAGTGGAACTGGCGAAAAATCAGGCTATGGACAGTAAGAATATTCTTAGGCCTTATTTTGTTTATTCTTCTACTTTTTGCGTGGTACGCCAAAGATTTGCCGACCCCAGGTAAAATTAAGCGTCTTCAAACGGCCGCAGCAACCCAAATATATGATCGTAACGGTAAAGAGCTTTACGCTGTCCACGGAGACATTAAAAGAATTGTGGTGGATGGCTCGGCAATTCCTAATAACATTAAAAATGCCACGATTACCGCTGAGGATAGAAATTTTTATAAACATCATGGGGTTGACCTGAGAGGGATAGCCCGAGCAATCTATTATAATATATTCCACCGGAGTAACCCTCAAGGTGGATCAACTATTACCCAACAATATGTTAAAAATGCTCTTTTGAATCCCAAAAAAACCATAACTCGCAAAATCAAAGAGCTAATTTTAACCATTGAAATTGAAATTATGTACTCCAAAGAAGATATTTTAACTATGTATCTCAATGAAATTCCATATGGTTCAAATAATTATGGCATCGAGGCCGCCTCAGAAACGTATTTTGGCAAAAATGCCGCTGATTTATCTTTGGCCGAGTCGGCAACCTTGGCGGCTTTACCCCAAAGACCGACATATTATTCACCTTATGGTATCCATCCTGATAAACGTTTAGCGCGCATAGATTGGATTTTAGATAATATGATAACTCAAAAATATATTACCCAGGAACAGGCTGATCAGGCAAAAAAAGATGCCAAAGATCTGAAGTTTCAAGAGAGAAAAGACGATATTGCTGCACCGCATTTTGTAATGTATGTCAAAGAACTATTGGTAGATAAATATGGCGAGCAAGTTGTGGAAGAAGGTGGCTTACAGGTAACGACAACTCTTGATTTTGACAAACAACAAATAGCCGTTGATGCAATTAAATCGGCCGCTGAAAGACGTTTTGACAATATCAATGCTTCAAATGCTGCCCTAGTGTCTATCGATCCGAAAACAGGCCAAATTCTGGCCATGGTAGGCTCACGGGACTATTTTGATAATAATATTGACGGTCAAGTAAATGTTGCGATAGCCGAACGCCAACCAGGCTCGGCCTTTAAGCCGGTAGTATATGCTACTGCGTTTAAAAAACAATATAATCCCGCGTTTACTTTATGGGATGTCACGACAGACTTTGGAAATTACACGCCGAAAAACTATGATGGCCAAACTCGAGGCCCAGTAAGTGCCAGAAAAGCCTTAGCCGGATCGCTCAATATTCCAGCTGTAAAAATGTTATATTTAGCCGGGATGGATAATGTATTGGATCAAGCCCACTCTATGGGTATTACTACCTTAAATGATCGCGACCGCTATGGTTTATCTCTTGTTTTAGGTGGGGGCGAGATTAAACTTATTTATTTAGCAACAGCCTACGGAGTTTTCGCAAATAATGGAACCTTAGCAACAACGACCCCAATTCTGAAAGTTGTTGACGGCAAGGGTAAGACCCTTGAAGAATATAAAGAAAATAAAAAAGATGTTTTAGATCCACAGATTGCTTATGAAATATCATCTATTTTGTCTGATAATGGCGCTCGTTCATATGTATTCGGGTCTAACTCAGCGTTAGCTTTTAGTGATCGCCAAGTTGCTGCTAAAACCGGTACGACTTCCGAATACCGCGATGCTTGGACTATGGGCTATACGCCCTCTTTAGTTACGGGTGTTTGGGTGGGAAATAATGATAATTCGCCCATGGCCGCTGGTGCGGCTGGCGCGATGGCTGCGGCGCCAATTTGGCATGATTACATGGCAAAGGCTTTAAGCAGCTCGGCGGCTGAAAATTTTGAAAAGCCTAATGGAATTCAAACCGTAACGGTTGATAAATATACAAATAGCCTCCCTGCCGGCGGAGAGACAATCAGCGATATTTTTGCATCTTGGCAAATACCGACCAGTCGTGCTCGTGGGGTTGGAACAATTCGGATAGATAAATATACTGGCAAAGAGGCTACTGATGATTGTCCTGCTCAATTTGTCGAAGAAAAAACCTTCATGGATGTACATTCTGAACAACCAGACAGTCCTAGTTGGGAGCGACCCGTTAGAGCCTTCGCTGAATCTATGGGACTAATGTCCGGAACGCCACCTTCTGGAGAAAAAACTTGTGCGGGGCTTACAAATAACACAAGTGCAAAAATTAAAACCCCCACGAATGAAAGTATTATTACGGGCAACTTTATAATTTTAGTTGCTATTGACTCCACGATCGGTGTAAAACAAGTTGAATTTTTAATCGACGATAAAAGTAATGTGATAGTCCTGAAAAAACCGTATTCGTTTTCATATAACGCTACGAGTTTATCCCTGGGAAAACATCGCGTATCAGCAATTGTTACGGATTCTTCTGGTCTTTCGAGCTCGGATTCGGTTGTCATTAACGTCCAAGCCAAAACAACCCCGACGACAACACCTACATCGGCCGCCTTGGTTCCATAGAAATTTAATTTACCGATCTAATATTTTAGAAATTTAAAATTTCTTTTTTTGTGGTTGAACAAAAATCATTTTTCCAGCAACTGTATGGTAGATTCTGACAACTTCACAACTGACTTCTTTACCAACTAACTTTTCTCCACCCTCGACAACAATCATTGTTCCATCGGGTAAATATCCGACCCCTTGACCCGGCTCCTTGCCCTTTTGGATAATCTTAACATAGATTTCTTCACCCGGGATTAAAGACGGCTTGAGACTTTCGGCTAATTCATTTACATTTAAAACCGAAATTTTTTGAATTTTAGCAACCCGATTTAAATTGAAATCAACGGTTAGAATTTTGGCATTTCTTTTTTTCGCAGTTTTTATTATTTT
>JAENIV010000061.1 GCA_016844295.1 Candidatus Berkelbacteria bacterium | reverse complement strand
AACAACAATGCTAAATTATTGGCAAGAAAATTAGTTGATAAAATTCCCATTGTTTACGGCGCAGGCAACCTAAGTTTAATGGCAAGACGCTGGTGTAACGAGTTTGGTGAAAATTCAAAAGTTGCTTCATTTTACCAGGAAATTCCGGAGATGAATCACAACACTTTCAATGGAGTCGAATTTCCCAAAAATTTAGGCCAAAAGATATTTGTGATAATTTTGCAATCAAAATTTGATCATCCGCGAAATCTTATTCGAGAAAATGTTGTTGCTTTGGTATTGGAAAAAAACCGGATTCCGTATGAATCAATAATGCTAGAGCTATCCCCTACTTCTTTAGCGGAAATGTTACAGTTTACCCTTTTTGGTGCTTATGTGTCCTATTACTTAGGAATTCTATATGATTCTGATCCGAGTAAAATAAAAGTTGTTGATTTTCTAAAAGAAAAATTAGCTGAGCACCCGATGGAATAAATTTAATGTCCCAGCACAACTCCTTCCTGACTTATTGAACTACGTTCAATCACGCAGGAGTGTCGTGTGCGGGACTTCCTGAACTTCCTTCCCGCTTTCGCGGGAGCGGAATACAGGAGTGGAGGGATAAATGAGCGTTATCAAGGAGGTAGAAGGTCGCAAAATTCTTGATTCTCGGGGGAAAGAAACCGTTGAAGTTAGAATCAAAACAGACGATGGTTTAGTAGCAATTGATTCAGTTCCTTCCGGTACTTCCACGGGCGGCCATGAAGACATTTTAGTTGAGCCTGGATTGGCATGTAAAAATATTAACGAAATAATCGCGCCTCAAATTATTGGTCAAGATGTACTGCTCCAAAACGTCATTGACCAAAAAATGTTAGAAATTGACGGGACCCCCAATAAGGCAAGACTCGGGGCTAATGCCACATTGGGAGTGTCTTTAGCAACCGCCCGAGCAGGCGCTCTTTCGGCGAAAATGCCCTTGTTCTGGTATCTTAATCGCCTTTTTAGAAAAGTGTCGGGGGTCGAAATCGAACCGGCTCTGCCTATACCCATAATGGTAATGATTTGTGGCGGAAAACATGGTGGCCCGCCACGCGTGGATGAAGGAAAGCATGTTGAGGCTGGTAATAACCTGTGTATTCAAGAATTTTCTGTCATCGGAGACTTGCAGACGGGCAAAAATATCTGGCATGAGATAGAAAAAATTCTTAAACAGAGAAAAATTAAATATAACTTAGGACTTGAAGGGGCTTTTTCAGCCCAGTTACAATATGACGAAGATGCCTTGGAAATTATTGATACCGCAATTAAAAATTTGGGACTTATGCTAAATCAAAATATCAGATTAGGGTTAGACATCGCCGGTAATAATTGTCAAATGACGAATGAAAATGTTATTAATTTATGGCGAAATTATAATATTTATTCTTTGGAGGATCCTTTCAGCGAAAGAGACTGGGAAAAATTTGGACAATTAAAGATCGAATTAAGCCAGGCGAACCGTGATTACTTAATAATTGGCGATGATCTATTCGCAACACATAAGACTCTGTTACAAAAAGGTATAAATGATCTTGTTGCTAATGGAATTATTATTAAAGTGAATCAGGCTGGTACGCTCAGTGAAGCCCTTGAGGTTGTCTCCCTGGCTAAAAAAGCCAATTATAAATGCGTAGTGTCTCATAGATCCGGAGAAACAACAGATACTTTTATTGCTGATCTGGCGGTTGGCGTGGCCGCAGAATTTATTAAATCCGGTGCTCCAATTCCGAAGGAGCGTTTGCTAAAATATAATCGATTGGAAGAAATTAAAGGAGAACTTTGAACCCTTTAGTATTAGTAATTTTAGACGGCTGGGGTCTTTCGCCCGTTGAGCAAGGAAATGCCATTTTAACTACTCCAACTCCGAATTATGATCAAATAATGTCTTTTTTTCCTAGTGCATCCCTACGCGCTTCCGGTGAAGAAGTTGGACTTTCTTGGGGTGAAATGGGAAACTCTGAAGTTGGACATTTAAACATGGGAACCGGACGAATAATTATGCAAGACTTGCCTCGTATTGATAAGGCAATTCAAGATGGAACTTTTTTTGCGAACAAGGATCTTTTATTTGCGTACAAGAGATTATCAAAAATACCTGGAAATAATCTCCATTTGGTCGGATTAGTTTCTGCGGGGGGTGTCCATTCACATATTAACCATTTATTTGCCCTACTGGAATTAGCTGCAAAATTAAATATTAAAAATGTTTATATTCATTTAATTACCGATGGTCGAGACACTCCCGCTAAAGTAGCCTTAAACGATTTAGCCGCCTTGGAACAAAAATGCTCAGAGCTGGGTACGGGCAAAGTTGCAAGCGTCATGGGCAGATATTTTATTATGGATCGAGATAAACACTGGGACAGAGTCCAAAAGGGATATGACTGTATGCTCAACGAAAACTACCCGCAAGCAGGAAGTGCTAAAGAAGCTATTGAGGCAGCCTATAATACGAATAAATCTGATGAATTTATCGAACCGATTGCCATTACTGGTACGGCCCGGATTAAAAATGATGATTCAATCGTCTTTTTTAATTATCGTTCAGATAGGGCAAAACAGATATCCGATGCCATTATAAACAGGGATTTTAAAGGGTTTCCAAGAAAAAAGTTTTTAAATAAGTTTTACTTTATATCTTTTACCAGTTACGGACATGAACCATCACCAAATGTAAAAGTTGCTTTCTTTGCTGAAAAGGTGACAAATCCTTTAGCCCAGATAATTTCTCAAAATAATTTAACACAATTACATATAGCAGAAACGGAAAAATTTGCGCATGTAACATATTTTTTTAACGCAGGTATTGAAAAGGAACTTCCTGGGGAGCAAAGATTGTTAATACAGTCACCACCGGTTGACACTTACGATCTTAAGCCGGAAATGTCGGCGAGAGAAGTCACGGAAAGCTTTTTACAATATTTTAGAACTCGCAAACCGCTGTTTACGGTCTTAAATTTTGCCAACCCGGATATGGTTGGCCACACGGGAATATTAGCAGCGACTCAAAAAGCCATCGCGACAATTGATACTTGTCTGGGTAAATTATCTTATGAGGTTCTATCTGCGGGTGCTAACTTAATAATTACCGCAGATCATGGTAATGCTGAACAAATGATTAATCCCCAAACTAATGAACCCGATAAGGAGCATACAACCAACCCTGTGCCAGTAATTTTGGCCTTTAACGAAAAACGCTTATCTCAACCTCAAGTTGTTGATATAAATTATAAAATAAATATTGCGTCTTCTGCTCCAGTGGGAGTTTTAGCGGATGTTACAGCCACTTGTTTGGATTTATTAAATTTAAGCCAACCACCCGAAATTACGGGTCAAAGTTTAAGGAAGGTTTTGTAATGGAAAAACAAAAAGTATTATTAATTATTTTGGACGGTTGGGGTGAGGCCCCTGCATGGGGCGGCAATGCTGTTGAAATGGCAAAAACCCCGAACATGGATGATTTTTGGAGAAAATACCCACATACTATTTTAAAAGCCGCAGAGGAGGCTGTCGGACTACCCAGACATGAGCCAGGTAATTCCGAAGTCGGTCATTTAAATTTAGGTTCAGGCCAAATCGTGAGACAAAATTTACCGGGTATAACAAAAATAATTGAAGATAAAAGTTTTTTTAAAAACGAAGTGTTAATTGGTGCCGTTGAAAATGCTAAAAATAAAAATTCCAATATTCACATTATTGGGCTTTTATCCGACGGTGGTGTCCATTCTCATATAGACCACCTATTCGCCCTGTTAGATTTAATTAAGCAGGAAGATTTTAGCCGGGTTTTTATTCATATTTTTACAGACGGTCGCGATACAGATTCGATGAAGGCTCTGTCATATCTCTCTAGATTAGAAGAAAAAGGAAGACAACTAGGTTCTGGTAAAATTGAGTCTATATCAGGACGGTATTATGCTATGGATCGTGATAATCGTTGGGAAAGGGTTTCAAAGTGTTACGATCTTTTAACCAGTGGTATTGGGGAAAAATCGGAATCTGCTGCAAAAGCCATTTCCGAGTCATATCGTCAGGGGCGTTACGATGAATTTATTATTCCGACAGTAATTTCTCAGCCTCAAAATGACTTTGTCCCAATTAATGATAATGATAGTATAATTTTTTACAATTTTAGAGCTGACAGAACACGAGAATTAACATGGGCATTTGTCCAGCAAAATTTTAGAGGATTCAACAGGCGCAAAGTTTTAAAAGATATTTATTTTTCAACTTTTGCTTTTCATGAAGAATATGAGGAGCGCTTACCAGTAAAAGTGATCTTTAAACCCGGTAATAATATAAGAGCGATTGCAAAAGTATTATCAGAAAATAATTTAAAACAATTCCATATTGCGGAGACAGAAAAATATGCTCATATAACATATTTCTTTAATGGCGGTCAGGAAAAGCCGTTTATGTTAGAAGATAGAAAACTTATTTCTTCGCCAAAAGTTCCGACATATGACCTAAAACCAGAAATGAGCGCATCACAAGTTACCGAAGAAATAAATAAAAACTTGGGTAATTATAGTTTTATGGTAGCAAATTTTGCCAATCCAGATATGGGTTGATATTTGTCTTGGTAAAGTTGTCAAACAAGCAATGGCAAAAAATATAGTCTGTTTAATTACGGCTGACCATGGCAACGCTGAACAAATGATAAATCCTAATACTGGAGAGCCGCATACAGAGCATACTATTTCTCCCGTACCATTTGTCTTAATTTCTGAGAATTCTCAATTACAAAATCCTTTAAAGGATTATGGGATTGATAATATTTTAGCCTGTGTTTCACCAACAATCTTAAAAATTATGGGCATGGAAATTCCGCAAGAAATGACCGGGAAAAGTCTTATAGAGTAATTGAATTTAGGAGGGGCAAATTACATACAAGCCGATTGTTCTAATTATTATAGACGGATGGGGTTTGTCGCCCTCTTGGGCGGGAAATGCTATTGCTATGTATAATCCTCCCAATATTTCAGGCTATTGGAGAGAATATCCTCATAAAGTTCTCAAGTCATATGATCAGGAACGTGCTCAATATTCTACAATTAGCGATTCTCGATACGCTCATACGTCTATTTCTGCGGGTAGAATAATTCCTCAGGATATGGACGTGATTAATCGTTCTATCAAAGATAACTCTTTTTATAAAAATCGGGTATTAATCGATTGTTTTAATTATGCTCGAGACAATAACTCCAATATTCATTTTGTCGGACTAATCTCAGACGTCGGCCTGCATGGCCATGTTGATCACATTTTGGCGTTAATAGAAATGGCTTATAGACAAAATTTTTCCCGGATTTATGTAGATTGTATTACTGATGGGATCGATACCGAGCCAAGAGAGGCAAACAAATTTATTCAAAAAATCCAGCGAAAATTTGATGAAACTGGTATTGGAAAATTTTCATCAATTACCGGACGTAATTGGTCTATGATAAAAAATAACCCTAAAAATTTATTGCCATTTTACAATATGATATTCGAGGGAAAGGGAGAAAAATCTGATTCAGTCACGGATGCAATTAATAGATATTATGAAAAAGGTCTGACGGACGACGAGATACTCCCGACATTAATCCACATCAAAGACGGTTACCAAATGATCAAAGCATTTGATGTGGTTTTATTTTCCAACTATAGATCACAAGCCGTTAGAAGTCTCGCAAGAATTTTTAATGGTCAAACTAGCCGAGTGAATTTACCCGCAGGAATGCTTTTTGTGTCAATGACAAAATACTCACAGAGTTTTAACAATCCGGTTGTATTTGACAGAGCGACAATATCAGATCTGTTGCCAAGCGTTTTAGCTAAATACATGAAAACAAATTTACGTGTTACTGAATCAATTAAAAAACACCATCTGACGTATTTTTTCAACGGCGGTAGAAAAGAACCCTTGGGCGGTGAACAGAGAGTCATTCTAGAAACTCCGAAGGTGAAGTCTTTTGACCAAAATCCACGGCTCGCAGGCGATCAAATTACACAACAGGTTATTAGTGGGATAAAATCAAATGCTTATGATCTAATCGTATGTAATTTCCCCAACGCTGATTCGGTTGCGCACACAAATAATATCAGAGCCGCCGGTAAGGCTGTTCTTGCTCTCGATGAATTTGTAAAAAAGATTGTTGACGCTAATTTATCAGCAGGTGGAGCGACGATCATTACCGCAGACCACGGTAATATTGAACAAATGTCGATTAATCGACAAGTAAGACAAACAAAAACTATTCATACATTAAATCCGGTACCATTTATATTAATTACAAAAGATCGTAGAAAAAATCTTATTCAAGGCGCTTTAAGTATTCCCTATTCGACTTTGTCAAAAATAGTAACAGCAAAAAATACTTTGGCAGATATAGCGCCAACTATTTTAGAATTGATGGGCTTACCTAAACCCGAAGTAATGACCGGGCATTCACTCCTAAGGGATTTAGAATAATGCGAAAATGCGAAAATACGAAAATGCGAAAATGACAAATTTATTTAATCTAAAAACTATTGCTGTAATTGGGGCTTCGTCCAACCCGGATAAACTTGGATATCAACTTCTGAATAATTTAATTACCGCCGGATTTACTGGTAGTATTTACCCAATAAATTTGAAAGAAAAGGAAATATTACATTTAAAGTCATTTTCGTCAGTTCTGGATGTTCATCAAAGAATAGATATAGCCGTAATAATGGTTCCACGTGAAGTTGTTCCGGAAGTTCTGCTCCAATGTGTCCATAAAGATATTCCTTTCGTTTTAATCATTTCTGCCGGATTTGCCGAGAAAGATAAAAATGGTAAAAAACTTCAAGAAGAAATTATTAGAATAACTAAAAATACTAAAACAAAAATAGTTGGCCCTAATTGTTTGGGTATGGTTGATACTAAGTTAAAAATAAATTTAACCTTTGCGGCATCCGAGGTGATGCCGGGTCAAATAGGCCTAATTCTACAGTCCGGTGCTATTGGCGCGGCAATTTTTGATTGGGCAAAAGAGAATCAAATTGGAATCAGCCGATTTTTGAGTTTAGGAAATAAAGTTCATATAACCGAAATTGATAGTTTAGAAAACTTTGCCGAAGATAGTAATACAAAAATAATTGTTCTTTATCTGGAAGAAATTACCGATCCAAAAGAATTTCTTAAAATTTGTCGAAAAATAACATTAAAAAAACCAATAATTATCTTAAAGGGAGGACTAACCTTGAGAGGAGCAAAAGCAGCCTCATCTCATACGGGTGCTTTGA
>JAENIV010000060.1 GCA_016844295.1 Candidatus Berkelbacteria bacterium | reverse complement strand
TTTGAAATGGCGTCCCCGGGGTGATTCGAACACCCGGCCTTTAGGTCCGCAACCTAACGCCCCGCCTGCCTTGCCTGGCGCCCTCGAGCCGACTCGAACGGCTAACCGCCAGATCCGCAATCTGGTGTTCTATCCATTGAACTACGAGGGCATGAGCCTGGCGGGCAGGTCTATCCACTGAGCTACGGGGACATTAATCCAATCTTTACTTGCCCCGTTAGTTTCGCACTGTCGTAATACTATGGAATAGATTCGACAGTAAGAAATTTTACGGGGTCCGCTGAGCTACAGGCGCATTTGTCTAATAACCATTTAAGTTCGAGGCCAAATTTTTGTCCCGAACTAATAATTTCTCCCCCTCTTTTTTCTAAGAGATAATTTAATATTTCGCCCGAAGGCACGAACCAACCATTTTGGCGGGCCAAATAGGTCATATTTTTTTGAAAAGTCCGATCCAAATGTCCACCCTTGGTAAATCCTTGAGCAAAATGGGTATAGACAATCGCCACGCCACCTTCTAAAATTAGACGATCGATATTGGCTTGGTTTACCAATTTATTGAACTTGCTGATGTCAGGGCCGTTTGAAGCACTGAACCAATAATTGGCAAATTCTTTCCCTTTTTCACGATAAGGCATGTAGGAATCTTCTTTGGTGGTGATCAAACTATCAAAAGTAAAATTACGGGTAAATTTAATATGTTTTTTATGATAATCTCCCCAAAAATAGATTGACTCTGCGTTATCCCCTTTAAAACGATCCCAGCGCCACAAGGGTTTAAGAAGAAAAAATCTTTTAATCCCCCAATAAATATTATCCGGGTTTAGCGCATGGTTAATTTGTATCTCGGGATATTTTCCAATAAATTGACGAAAAATTTCCAGACCGTCTAGAACGTCTTGCCTCGTAAATCTCCCCGAGCCAACATTGTGTAAGGCAATTTCAAAACCATCCCGTTGAAGTTTTTTAATGTATTGACGGTAATGATAATCCGAAAGTGATAATCCCTTGAAACTATCTTTAGGCGGTAGACACCAGACGGTTTTGGTGGTTTTAAAACCAAGGCTTGAGAGAAAGTCATAAACCGGCTTTGTATTGGTAACTTCATCACCTTCGGTATCGTCAATGATGGTAAAAGCAAATTTTTTGTTCTTTGGATATATCATGGTTTATCACCCGTAATTTTAATGAAGGGTGACATTCTTAAAATATCTGTAAATTTAAAATATGTCAAAACACAAAGCCCCGCCACAGCGGGGCTCAAGATAGATGGCAAGATGATAGTAAGAAAATGTAGTAGTTCTAGGTGGTGCCCTTAACTTGGGCGACGTGGTCGATAATATCGCCAACGGTCTTCATTTTGTCAGCCGCCTCTTCGTTGATATCACCAATTTGGAAGACGTCCTCAAACGCCATAAGCAATTCGACCAAGCCCAGTGAATCAGCCTTAAGGTCATCTGTCAGTCTGGAAGTCAACCTAAGATCGCCGCGATTCACCCCCAGTTGATTAGCAACGACATCCTTGACAATAGTCTCGATTTCCTGGCGGTCCATGCGTGTCTGCCTCCACGGGGTTTTAGTGAGAGCCCCTACAAATACTAAAATAACCAAACCCGGAAAAAATGTCAAGGGATTTGGTATTCTGGCGGGACGATAGGGTCTTGAACCTTTTGGCTTCTCTCAGACTCTTTGTCCCCTTACCCTATTATAGAGATTTTCAGGGAAAAATCCAAAAATGAGACACGAAATGGAGTCTGTGTCTCACTTTAGTAAGTTTTACTCTGAAAGTGAGACAAATGAGACACTACACGGCGCTTTTGGGCTAAATGTCTCATTTTTCGGACTACACCGATAATTTGGCACACAATGGCACAGTATAAAAAAGAGCAAAATATTACAAACGTTACACTAGAAAAACGGTTTTATAAAACAGTTTTTTACTAGCGCAATATATTTTTCATTTTTCTTGTCCCATCCTCTGCTTTCAAAAAGATCTTTTTTGAAAAAAGAGGTGGAACCGCCGCCCTCAGGGGCGGCGGCAAGTTCCTTCTCGCTATGCGCCGACGAGGCCAAAGCCGAGACCGAGGTCTCGCCATATATCGCAGACGCACTGCCCATCCGGCACTGCCACTTGCATACGCTCGCCATTGAGGCGCTGCGCATAGCAATTGTGGCGGCCGGAATTTGCCACGTCCTTGACGACGATGATACCGTCGTCCGGACCCTCGGCCGCCTCCGACCAGTGACTGCCACTGCCGGAGCGGTCGAAATCCCTAACCTTGACGGTCGGGGAGCAGGCAACAATTGTGGTGGAGGCACCCATACCAGTGCTCCGACCCCCGATAGTGAACTGGGCCATTTTTGGCCTCCTCATCCCTGGGCAATGGATTACCTACCGGCTCAGCCAGATTCGTAATCTCATTTGGTACTCAGCCGTGGGGCATGTGATACAGATCCCTAGAAACCTGCTATTTAAGTAAGCTTCTTAGGGACCGCCTTCCTGGAAGGCTTAATGCTGGCGTTTTTACCCTGAACCTTGAAATCAGGTTCAGAATTTCTCCAGAAGCGAATGAATATTTACCCCAGGAGAAGTGAATTGTTAAGGTAAAAGTTAAGCCTACTTACTTAACTCAACAACCGATTATACCATATAATTACCCGGGAGTCAAGGGTCTGTGCAGCAATTTTTGGCAAATATTAGAGTAAAAAAATTTAGAGCCTAATACAAATTTTTTACTAAATCGTCGAATTATTTCCGCTCGACTAAAGAAAATATTGGGTCGCGATTACAAAAACACAAGTCCATTGCAATACTTTGCGGTTTTTACAATCATTTAGAAGAAATTTTCAACATTCGCTTGACTTCCAAACACCATTCGGGCGTCCTTCCCTTACTCAGAAAGGGTTAGGTAAAATATGAAGCAAGAAGGAATAAATTTAACCGATACTTCACCACTTTTGCTACCTAAAGAGCAGAATGAGAAGCCAATTAAGAAGAAACTTTTTCAGATATTCATATATTATAACTTTTTCAACTGATCAAAATTACCTTCGATAAGGGCTTCTTTCTTTGCCTTTGTCCAACCCTTGAGTTGCTTCTCTCTACACATTGCTGATAATAAATCAGGAAATTGCTCTTGATAGACCAATTTAAAATCTGGATTTAGACTAGTAAATTTAGCACCTTGTAAATTATTGTGGCGAGAAATTCTTTTTTGCGGATTATTAGAAATACCAATATAAAGTTGGTTTTTGCTATTCCGTGAAATATAGAGATACTTCGACTTTCTACTTGTTTATATTTCTTTTTCAATGGCTATAGCCATGAGCGCTTCGTTTGCTTTAGTAAACAGGAAGTCGAATAGCGGGACGATAGGGTCTTGAACCTTTTATAATTTTGCTCTACTTATTTCCGCCACTATTTTCTTCTGAATCTCTGGATTATTGGCTGACATAAAAGACCTCTCCCATCGCAAGCCCTCCTGATGGTAGTTCAATGGATTGCCGTCTATGTCAGACATAACACCGCCCGCTTCTTCTACAATTAACTGAGGCCCCAGGGTATCCCACTTACTGGCTCGGAAATTTGTATTAACTTGTGCTTCGGCTTCTCCATCGGCAACACGACCAACCCTCATACAACTATCCCTAATAAAATCTTTAAAAGGTAAAGATTCAAGGCCTTCGTCAAGCGGTCGTTTGTCTTTGGCGCCGGCATCTCTCACAATTACTTTTGCCTCGGCAAGATCGGCTACCTCACTTACATGTATTTGCTTAAATGTTCCATCTTCTTGCCTTTGGAAAGCGCCTTGTCCCTTTTCAGCATAAAAAAGTTGATTACGAGCAGGAGCATAGGCGAGTCCGAAAAGAATTTCATTGCCTTGCATCATGCCGACTAATACTGAATAACCATCTTCTCCTTTTATATATGCTTTTGTACTGTCAAGCGGATCGATCATCCAGACCCTCTTTTCACCATAATTGGTTGGAATGTCATCGCTTTCCTCAGAGAGAACAAGATCATCCGGGAAGTTTGCCTGTATAAATTCCCTCCACATTACATCTGCCTCTTTATCGGCGTTTGTGACGGGGTCAAATTCATCTTCATTTTTATGCTCAATCGCCAAACCTTCTCTCTGGCGCTGCTTCAATACTTCGCCGATTTCTAAAGCCTTAGCAATAAATTGCTTTGCAAGTGGATTCGGCTCTTTAATTTCTGGATTGATGATTTCTGGATTCATATTCTCCCATATCTATACTAAAAGATGACATTTAACTTACGCAAATCAGATTCTAACTGATCTGGATTTCGAAAATGAATAAATTTCAACCCAACGTCTTTAACAACTTGTCCATACTCCAGGGAGTCATCAACAAAGACAATCTCGTTTGCTTTCGCGGTTGATCTGCCGATGAGCAATTGAAAGATTTTTTTATCAGGTTTCCTCAAAAAGACTTCCTTAGAGACAATTACCATATCAAATAATTCTTTAAAATGATATTTTTGATCTAAATCGTCTATCCAGTCCGTCTGGTTCGAGACAAGACCCAAACTAACTTTCCCTTTCAATTTTTCCAGGACACCTAAACTGCCCTTTATGGGTTGATGATGATTGATAACAATCTCATGTAACTTTTTTGGGTCGTATTTTTTCTCTAATTCATTTAAAAAAATCTGCCAAAATTGTTCTTCGGAAATTTCACCATTCTCGAATTTAATAATCCCTTTTTTCCACGCCTTACTAACCAATTCTACAGGTAAATTTAATTCGCCTGAAACATCGCTCATCAATTTACTGTGATTATAAGTATACAAGACTCCACCGAAATCAAACGCTATAGTTTTAATCATAAAAATCTCTGGCGGAACGTTAGGGTCTTGAACCTTATGGATCTTCTAAGACCTTTTGTCCATTTACTACATTATAGCGATTTTAAGGTTGAGACACTTTTTGGGGCTTGTGTCTCATTTTAGGAAGTTTTACTCTGAAAATGAGACAAATGAGACACTACTACGCGGTTTTGGGCTGAATGTCTCATTTTAGACCTTTAACCGAGAAAATGTTACAAATGTTACACTATAAAAAGGTGTCACATTTTGAGATTTTATTTAAAATATTTATTCCTGTTTAGGAGGTTACTGTTTTGGTATTTGAAGCGGAATCTGCTTTATTAAAAAAGTTCCTTTGTTGTTTTCGTATAATTTGATTATTGGAGATCGATCAAGCAATATTTCTATCACACAGTATAGCTCCCAAATTTTGTCCCTGAGTTCCTTGTTCTCTCGTAAATCAAAAACATTTAAACCCATATCTTTTACATCACTAATTTTTACAGGCCGACCGTGAGACAAGTATTCTTTGTGAGAAGATAATTTTTTGGCAATTTTCTCGGCTTTTTGCTTCTTATTCTTATCCTTTTTAAACATATATTGCTTTAGCCAATTACATACTAGATTTTCGGATAATTTTCTCGCATTTTCACAGATTTGTAAAATATGTAAATCATATTTGCTCAATAGCGGAAGATACGCAGGTAATATTTCCGGTCCACCTTCTTTGATAATTGCTTTTGCTTCTTCAAAACCATCAATTACCGTCTGAGCTGGAACAAAATTGCCGTTAATCTGAATCTGAGGATCTATTGGACAAAGCTCCGATTTGTCGTCCATCAATATTTGGTCTCCTGACAGCACCATCATTGTTGCGGCACTTTTCGCCATATTCGGAACAATAAAACGGATGTCATCAAAGTTCT
>JAENIV010000007.1 GCA_016844295.1 Candidatus Berkelbacteria bacterium | reverse complement strand
TGCTCGTTTTTTAGGCGGCACAAAGTTTTCCCCCGATCTGGGGTCTGGAGGATTTGGGTAAAATGAATTTATATTTTTTTGATCCATAGATTTATCTTTTTTAAAAAAATAATCCGATTAAAAAGATGGCGACCCAAATTAAAAATATTTTTAAATATCCTACATATCGTTGTTGAGGAGTACGTCTGGTTAAAAACGCGTCAATTCTTTTGCGATCCGAAATTACCAGGACCATAATAACCGAATATAAACAAAACTGCCATGGAAATAGCGAAAATAAGCGATTTTAAATCAGATCCCTCCGAAGTTTCTTGTAAGATAAAACGTTTGAGGCCAAATTGCCAAAGGGCGTAAACTGCTGTACCTAAGATTAAAAAGATTTGTAAAATTCTTTCCCACCCAGGGACTGGGTAAGGGCCAGAACCTTCCGGCTCTTTATTTTCTTGAGGTTTAACAAATGACCTTCTAATACTTGAATAAACTAATGTTAAAATTAGAAGTAAAATTCCTAATGTTTTAATTTGGCTTGTGTGTTCTGAAATATAATCCATATAATTTAGCCGATGCAATTATTTTTTTATTTATCTTGGGTATCACATTTTTATGATTTGCCGCAGCGGCAAAGAGAATATTCCTTCAATTACATAATACTTCAAATCTTGAATGAATTCGAGGATTTTTGTCCATAGAATATAATTTGGTCGGGGATATAATGCGAGTTTACTTTTTGGAATAAAAATGGTACAATCGATTGAAATGGAAAAGACTTTTGATATAGCAATAATTGGTGCGGGTCCAGCCGGGATTATGGCGGCAATTACGGCAAGCGATAGATTGTCGGTGGTTTTGATAGAAAAAAACGATTCAGTCGGCCGGAAAATTTTAGCCACCGGCAACGGCCGCTGCAACATTACCAACCGTTTTGCCGAAGTTAATCGCTATCACAGCAGCAATCTGGACGTAGTTAAAAATGTTTTAGCGAAATTTGATCAGTCCCAGGCGATGAAATTATTTGAAAATTTAGGAATAGTTCTCAAGGAGGAAGATAACGGGCGGATTTTTCCGCGTACCAATCAAGCCCAAACTGTCGTCGATGCGCTCTCCCACGAACTTTATGAGAGAAATGTGAAAGTAAAAACGAATTCAGAAGTCAAGGGTATTTCTAAAGAAAATGATAGATTTAGAATTCTCCTTAAAAACGATGAGATCATTAATAGCCAAATATTGATTTTAGCCACTGGTGGCAAAGCCGGTCATCACTTAGGCTCTTCGGGCGATGGTCTTTTTTGGGCGAAGTTACTCGGCCATATGATTACGCCGACTTTCCCGGCGCTTGTGCCGGTTGAAACAATTGAAACCTGGCCGAAAGAAATTTCGGGCCTACGAGTTGAAGGAAAATCGACCGTAACTTTAGATGCAAAAATCATTTCCGAAAAATCGGGAGATATTTTGTTCACGCATTTTGGGCTTTCGGCGCCTGCCATTATGGCTCATGCCGGAGAACTTGCGCCTCATTTGGGCAAGGATCTTAAAATTCATTTGGATTTATTTCCGGATAAAACAGGAAAAGAGTTGGATCAAATTCTGGCAAAAGTTTTCGCCAATGCCGGTAGAAGAACACTAAAAAATACTTTGGCCGGACTAATTCCCAATAATTTAGCGCCCGTGATATTAAAATTGTTAGAAATGAATGCCGAGAGAAAAACAGCCGAGGTTTCTAAAATCGATCGGTTAAAAATTGCCAAAATTCTAAAAGACCTCAAGCTCACCGTGAAAGGACTTCGATCATTCAAAGAAGCCCAGGTGACCAGCGGCGGCGTTTCTTTTTCAGAGATCAATCCTCAAAGCCTAGAATCAAAAATAGTTTCCGGACTCTATTTTGCCGGCGAGATTTTAGATTGTTATGGTGATTCCGGCGGTTTTAATTTACAATGGGCTTGGTCTTCGGGACATTTAGCCGGAGAGATTATTGCTCAAAAGCCTGTTGTTGCTTAACTTTGTCATTTGTGTTTATATCTATTTATGTATAATAAAATTTCAAAATTACCTCAAAAAGGACTAAGACACTTATTGGTTATACCATTTATCTGGGGCATATCTGTGCCACTTGTTATTTTGGATTTTTTTATGGAAATTTATCATCATGTCGCTTTCCCGCTTTGCGGCATCCCTCTTGTCAAAAGAAGTAACTATATTCGGGTTGATCGCCAAAAACTTGCTTACCTTTCTACCATAGATAAACTTTGTTGTATGTATTGTGGTTACGCTAACGGTTTTGCATCTTATATGGTTAAAATTGCCGGTGATACGGAAAAGTATTGGTGCGGGATCAAACACAAAGAGGGCGGAGGATTCGTACCTCAGCCACATCAAAAAGATTTTTTACCGTACGGTGACGAGCGGGCTTTTAAAGATTTTATCGACAAGAAATAAAGTTCTTATAGTAAATCAAAATGGATTAGCTCTCATAAAATGCGATTTTTTATTATTTATTTCTTCTTTCTGATATATCTAAATGACATTCTCTTATTCTCGAGAATACAAGAATATCGTCTAAATAATTAATCATAAATACAGGTTTAAATATGAACTGGGATTATTTGATGTCTGGAGAGAAATCAACTTGATATTCAGGGATACCGAGAGAGATGCCGTAACGTTTGGCGGCGGCGTAGCCACTCGCATCGGCGCGAGCGATTTTGAAGATTTTGTGCGGGAAAATAATGTAATGCCAATCCTTATTTTTATAATCGGCATACCACGGATGATCGTGGCTTTCATCAATCGACTCGCTTATTTTTTGAGATACTTCATCTACTTTGCTTTCTTCGACTTCAACTTTGTCTAAAGTCCATTTTTCAAGCCACGGGGTTTGGTGTTTTTCGGTAACGTCCTCAACTTTGGTTGATAATATTTTAACGTTTTCCAAAATACTTTTATCTTCCAAACTTTCCTCAATTATCGTGCCAATATAATTCATATTTTCCCTTCGATGATTTTTAGGACGACAAACATAATACTTTTGCTGGTTCGGGAGAAAAGCGGGTAAAAATTGCTTTATGATTAAGTTTTCTTTGAATTAAACTCGTAATATTCCTGGTTGAGTAACCTTTATCATAAAGTTTGTAGCGCAAAAAAGTCGGGACGGTGTAATCTCCGATTTTGTACTTACCTGTTCCCGGATAGATGTAAGCCTTAATTACCGACTTTGATGTAACATTCACTGCCGGACGCTTGATTTCTCGCGAATATCCAGGCGGATAGCAATATCCCCTCATTCCGTGAGAAAACTTTTCTCCTGTTTTTAGATCAATACCGTCAACTGCAAGAACAACCTCAATAAATTTTTGAGTGTTGTTGGTAAACTCAACTAAATTTACACCATCCCTGTTAATAATCTTGAGTTCGTAATCTTTATTCATTTTTCTCCTTTGAGCATTAATTATACATTAATTCCTAAAGACTTTCTGACCTCCTCGATAATTTTTAGTTTAATCTAATTATAGCACTTAAGTAGAACAACCTGATATATAGAACCAATAATCCAACCTCGTAGGTTGGATTTATCCGATATAATCATCAACGATAATCTTTTTGATTTTTGATATTTCTTTTTGATAGTCTTTGTGATCTAAAACAAATTTTTTATATCCCTTTGCGTCAAAATCAAATAAATTTTCAAACGAACAGATATTCGCTTTGATTGCCTTGTCATCTATGTATTCGAGATATGATGAATACGGCCATTCGCTAACTTTATGAGTTAATCCTGCCGAGGTTGGATTTAGGTGAATGTATCTCGTCAAATGTAATAGCTGATCATCGTCTTTTATAAGCACGTTTTTAAATCTTCCAGACCATAATGGACCTGTGCGCTTGTGCTTGTTATTGAAATATCTTGAATAACTATTTAATACATTTGAGATATATTTTGATATCCCATTATCAGCAACTTGTTTAAGTAATAAATGTATATGGGTAGGCATTAAACAAAATGCCACTATCTCCACTAAAAGATTATTTTCTTTTATTAAACTCTGAATAATACTTTTTTGATAATTTTCATCTAGTTCTATAAACCTTGAATATTTATAATTAAAATTAGCGTATCGGTACATTTTGAGTAATTCTATAAAACGTGAATATTCTTCCGAATTATTACAAACCACATATTTAGCGATACTTCTACTGAAAATATGATAATAGTGCCCTGTTGATAAATTATCTTTTCTCACCTGCATACTCTAATAATATCAACTATTTACCCAATGTACACCTACGAGGTGTACATTGATTGGTTAGATTCTCGATGATTTTTTGTTTTTAAATTCTTATCTTTTATAAGGATCGACTAAAATTTCAGAATAATTATCTGGATTACGGTAACCACCGATAGTTGGATCATAAGCCGATAGAGGCCTAGTATAATTTGTACCAGTCGAGGGTGAGTATAAATCGGTTTCTTGTCCCATAATGGCGTCGGAAAATTCATGGGACGACCAATCCCCTACTTTATTTTGATTTTCCCACACTTCCATAATCGGCGACGAATCGTTTGCTAAATCCGCCGCGGTCGGAAGATTAACTTTGTCTATCCCACCGGCTTTCGATGGATTAATAATCGTGATGGATTGAGCGATTCTTTCCAAGGTCGGTGCCCATTTCGACCATTTATCAGGTGTTGTTTGAAAAGCGGTAATCATTCCCATAAATTGACCATAACCGTTGAGGACTCCGGCTGAAGCTTTCGCCTTTATTTTTTTACCGTCTTTAGTGAATGTAAATGTTTTTGTTTTCATAACCCATTTTAGTGATGTATTGGGATCAGCAACTTCCTCCTGAGAGGATTCGTTTTCATAAACAACATTTTGGGCATTAACAGCTTGAAGCATATAATCAATAAAACCATCTGGCGTTTGTCTGCCGAACCAACCGACAGCGACTACTCCGGTAGAACCTGTGAGTGAATCTGTATTGTCGACAACTTCAATACCACTTTCGTTATCTGTCACATTCCAACCTTTGGGTACTTTGGCACCAAAAACTTGACCGGAATATCCGACTAAAGTATATGCTGAAGGAGATTCGGCAGTTTTATTTTCGGGCTCCTCATTACTCGGATTACCTTTCAGAGAATTTTCATTGGAAGTTAGAGAGCCAAGATACTTCGCGCAAATAAAGTAACCGCCGATTCCTAATCCTAAAACAATAATAATTACGCCAAAAATGATAAAAATAGTTCTTTTGCTTTTCAAATTCCTCCTTTTTTTATTATACCAGATCCTCAATGATTTTTAGTTTCGTTTTTTTAACCACTCCGGATCGGTTCGGGCAAGCACCCACTCTATTAAATCTCTGTCTTCTTGTGGTAAACACGGGTCGCCCCACTCTTCACCCCAATCTCTTTGATAACCGGTAAAATAAATTTCGCAAACATCCGCCCAGTACTCTTGGGCGCCGTTGCGGATATTAACCGTATCATTCCAAGTATGATAATCGCGATCAAGACCGTTTTTTATTTCGACATAGGCGGAATGGTATCGTTCGGGTGAATGTAGACGATCCATTAACATCCGATATAAATGAACTTTTTCGGCCGTAGACAAATAGATGTTAGCTTCCCAGTCGGCATTGTGGCCTGTTTCGTGGGCTAAAAGACAACGGGAAGCGGGGTTTAAAGTTTTCCAATCTGCTCCAAACGACACCGAGCCGGTTTTGTTGATATCTACCATAAAGCGGCCATGTGAATCTTTCGCCAAATGGGCTTTGCCATTATAGGAATTGTTTTCCGGATTAAAATTTAAAGTATGAGTGCAGGCAAAATATCTTGGCGGTAGCATCCTGCCAAGCAGATCTTGTAATTTACCAACGCTGCCAATATCCTCAAACCCTTTTATGTCAGTTGGATAAATTTGTGTGTCCGGCACCTCAAAGAGTTCCCTCTTTTCTTGAATCGTTAGATCTTTCGAAAGAAGTTCGTTAAGCAAAATTATCATTTCGTCTGGCTGGTTGCCGTTCCATTTATCTTCCGACTGAATCGCTTCTGCCCAGGGCTTAAAATCTCCTTGAGGAAAATTTTGTTTGGGCTGTGATAAAGTTTCGCGAATGTAGACGGCATCTTGCCGAATCTGCTCAAAGGCCTGTTCGACTTCCTGATCAGTTTCCAAATTCCTTCCGCGCTCCTTGGTGGCGGTGGTAATTTTTGCCTCTGTTTCCGTTTCGCGGGAATACTCTCCGATATGGTCGACTAAATCTTTGGCGACCGCTCCGCCGATAACAAATCCGGCCGCAACCTTGATCATTTTCCCCAGAAACTCCCTTCTGGTTATTCTCTCTTCGTTCAAGGGGGTTTGTTCTTCTTCCGGGCTGATCAGTTGTAGTGTTTCGCTCATATTATACCTTAAACTTTAATGATTTTTAGTTCTTTAGTATAATTTTACTGCACTTCCAATCAAAATAAAACTTTTATCCCACTTTTATGATATATCACTGGATTGGGTCAAAGTTCTTAGTGAAGATTAAATTTTCTTTTAAAATATTCCTCGTCATCAATTCGGATTGCGATGATTAGTTTGACATACTCAGAAACCTCAAAAACTTCTTTGATAAAATCGATTTGATCCTGGCAGGGGTAGGGAAAAATAAAAATGCTTTTTTGAAATTGGATAAAACCTAAATCGCGTAATTTATATCTTAAGGAGTTGCTCTTCTTTTTGTCGTAGTCGGGAATATCAAAAATAACCAATCGCCATTTTTTGTCCCAAGTCGAGGGTTTATCTATCGCGATATCTTCGATTCGATATTTTAATATTCTACTCTCGCCTTTTTTAGTAATTTTGATAGAATCATTCGTAATCGAGACATCGCCTCTCTCGTTTAAGCGGCCGAGATCCCTTCTAAAGCGGCTTTTTTGAAATTTCCTGTTCTTGATGTAGGCTTTCAAAAGATTGGCCGGTAATTGCGGCGCGATTATTGAGGCGGCGGTCACGCCGCCGATGAGATAAATATAGTACAAAATCTTTTCGGTGTTTTGTCTGATTTTGGAATATTTGTCTTCCATTTAATCCATTCTGTTTTGTTATTGTAAAAAAAATACTCGTTAACCTATAAATATATTGTACCACTTTTATGATATATCATGGGAATGGGTCAAGATTGGTGGGTGTTTATCCCACTTTTGTGATATATCACTGGATTGGGTCAAAGGTACAGATATAAATGTAATAGTACGGATGTTTTGTCAGAGAAGCGTACACCCTGGGAGTGGATATTGGAAGGTTAGATAGACATTGATTTAGATAGAACCGAATCGAAAAGTTCTTTACAATTTTCCCTCAAATGCTTGGCGGAGGAGGGATTGAGAAAGGGCGTCGAGGTCGGCGGCGGTTTCGAGTTGGAGTTTTTTAAGACCCTCGATGATTTTTAGTTTGTTAAAACTAAGTGCCATGCATCTAATTCGCACTGACCTCCAGCATGAACAAAATCGGGCATTCTGCATGACGGACATTTTAGCGTTTTATCGCCCGTATCACCATCAGTTTTAATATTTAATTCTTGCTCCGAAAGATATTTTT
Source organism: Candidatus Berkelbacteria bacterium (assembly GCA_016844295.1). Taxonomy (GTDB): domain Bacteria; phylum Patescibacteriota; class UBA1384; order UBA12157; family JAENIV01; genus JAENIV01. The sequence continues at coordinate 9,965 of JAENIV010000007.1, read as the reverse complement.
TTACTTCATCAATTGATTCCATTTCACTCACCACCTTTCTCAATCATTTTCTCAACTTTTCTTTGAAAACTTTTCAATCTGTTTCGCTCGGAAATTCGCTAAAAAATCCTCGCGCCCCTTCAATAAATTCGTTGAGTCTGGATAGCGGCTGGAAATAATAAACATCTTCATTGGGATAATATTTATTGATACAAGGGTCTAATGTTAGATCCACACCTTTAAGTTTTTTTAAATTCTTCCAAAAAAACTTCAGGCCGGACGAGATCTGAGAGATCTTGGGGACGTTTCATATTTAATCTCGAGATTGACGATAAGAAGATCCTTTATTTTCAAGCGTAATACCTTGTCATTCAGCGTGCCTTACCTTAGGCAGTGGACAGGGATGAAGCGTAGAAAACTTTACCTTGAATATATCACGGGCTTCAGCCCGTGGATAGTGATTCTCAATGTGATATTTATTTTTCTTATTTACTTTATATGCGAAATTACTGGTTTCAATCGCTATTTTCTTGCCATTTATGCTTTCGGCCACTGCCTCTAAAACAACTATATCCCTGTTATCACTAAACTTCTCTGGGAAAGTGGAACGTCCCCTATGTATTTTATGTTCTTCCCTAATGCCAAGCATTGGGACGTGCCGCATGGATGTCAAATAACCAAAAAAGGAGTATATTCTTATCAAAGGGGGCACACCAACATGCGCGGAGTGCCACTTGTCTTACTACTAATCCTTGTATTAATCCTCGAAATCGGGCTGTTCGCAGGATTTATCGCTGGAGTTCGATGCGCGCTGAACGAGTCAGCAATTGCCCCGGCATTAGTGCCAAATACGGTAGAATCTCCCGACGTCATCTTCACCCCCTACTACCATCCTCCAAAATATGACAAGCCACCCATCTACTACATCAGGACCCTCCATCCGAATTCTCACCCAGCGAGCCGCCCCAAGCGGCTCGTAGTTTTAATAAACCGTTCTCTAAAAGAATAATTGGTGTGGGGGTAAAAAAAATAGCCCGCTCGCGGGGACAAAGTAAAAAGTATAGAGTTACTAAGTTATCAGTATAAATACAAGACAAAGAGATAATTAGACTAATTTAATCTTGCGGCGTAGTTAAAACCGTAAAAATATTTTTGCCAAAATTCATCGGTAGTTTTGTACTCATTATCCAAATTGTAATCAACTAGGGCTTCTCTGACTCTCGCGATTTCCTTCAAAGATGTCTTATTTCCCTTGTCAGCAAGCGTCAAATCTAAGAGTTCTAATGCCCTCTCAAACGCGATTTGACTGTTTTTTTTATTTTTTGTTTTCCATTTTATCATTCGAAATACTTCCGAACCGATATTGGCCATTTGATAAAAAATATCCTTTTTAGACCAGTCTTTAGAAGTTAATCCTTTGTGGTAGACAATGTTCATTTTTCAACCAGTTTACTGACGATCTTAATAATTATTTCTCGTATTTTCTCGTCATCAACCCCTCGTGTGCGATTATTCGCCGATGGTCGAATGTTTATCATTGAATCAAACTCAATGAAATCTTCCTTGCCGAAATATTCCGGGTACAAATTTATTCCCCACAAGTTCTCTTGCTTTGAACCATTCTTAATAAGTTCTGCCTCTTCGTCCGCATGCATTGGCGCGTCCACGGCCATTATTTCTTTTTCGATATCAACAACTGCTTTAACAAGATTTTCAAACATGTTCTTGGACATTTTTTTGAGTTCATCGAGATTGATTGAATCGGTGATTATTTTCATATTTAGATTTTAGCATATCTGATGCTTTTTAAAAAGCCGAGATTACTTATTCGGTATAAAAAATAGCCCGCTGACAAGCATTCTAATAAGTGACTTCCGTTCGGAATAGTAATGCCGAATATAAATGGAGGTATTGAAGAACGTTTGGTCTTGGCAAGCGAGCCTTAACTCAAAATTTAGTACGTAACTAATTCCTAAGTTAATTCATTGTAGCACACTTTGACCTTAATGTCAAGTCTGAGAATATTTTAGAGGTCTTCTTCTAAATGATCGTCGTTTGGATACAAACATTTATAGGCGTAGCCGACGTAGTTTCGGGAAATTTTACCCAAGTTTAGACTTTTTAAGAATTCTACCATTTCGGTGGTTATTACACCGGGTTTTTTCTGGATTTTACTTTTATACTCAAGTTCGACAAAATCGCCTAATCCTCTGACTTTATCTATGGCAATTTCATATTCTTTGAATAAATATGCTCGGCGCGTTTTTTCGACTTTAACAACCGTTTTAAAATTGAGGACATTAAATATTTTTTCGAGTTGGTCGATTTTTTCTAAGTTAGATTCGTATTCATCGCAATGATGAGTTTTTTTGTCTTTGCTCCGGTACCAGTTTTTGTAAGTGATGGAATATTTGCCGTTAGAGTTTCTGAGCCTCAGCCACTCTTCAATTGGTTTTTTGGCTTTAAAATCTCGGTGAGTGGGTGTGAAGTACTGGTCAATTTGTTTTTCTTCGTACAAAAACTTGCCCTCTTTTTCTAAAAGTTTTAAAAGAGGTTCCACTTTTGCAATTTTGACTTGAATTTCTACTTCTGTATCTTTCATAAATTAGATTAAATATTTTTTGGCTTCTTGTAAGAAAATCAGGTCTCTTTTTTGAATAAATTTTCCTTCGTAATCTTTGGGCTGATCGGTTTTCAAAATTTCAATTGCTTTATCAATGACCATCCATTCAGGATCGGTTCCACCGGGTTCTTCATTGGCAACCCAAACAGGCTCAAAGCCTTGGCTAAGTTCTTTGGCGGTAAATTGGGGTTCACCCTTTGGCCCAAAAACTTTTGCTAAAAAACAATATGAATCTTGCTCTTGCTTAAACCCATCTCGGAACTCTTTAATAATTCCCAGTTCTTGTTTAACTTCTACGTTACAGCCAATTTCTTCCAAACATTCGCGCTTTAAAGCCTCAAGATCGTTTTCTTTATTTTTTACGCCCCCCCCCGGGAGTTTGTGGTAATTTTTCTTGGCCACGTTAAGTAAGACGATTTTTTTATTATCGTCAAAAACAATTGCTCGGACGGCCTTTCGGAAAATATATTTGATTTCGGATTGTTTTTGATAGTCCGTTAAAATGTCGCGGTCTGTGATGGTTGTTAATAATTTCATATTCCAATTCTACTCTTATTAAGGAGTTATATAAATAGTATGTAAGATAAGTATAAGGAGTGCGCCGCGTGTGCGCACTCCTGCTGTTTTCACGGATATGAGAGAGGGTGTTATGGTTGGTGCGGTCTTTGAACTGACCAATTCTCGCCACGAAGTGGCGAGTTCTCGATTGCCTCTCCGAAGAGGCGCAGATGCTCCGCTTCACACACCTCTTCGAAGAGCAGGTGCGCATGGACCACGCCGAGGATGGCCGGCACGTCTTCGCCCGAGATGAGCCCGCCCTCGGCGAGTTCGTTTGCTTTCTTGAGGATTGCCTCCCTCTGGTCTTCGAACTCAGGGTGCTGATTCAGAAAATGTTCTATGTTCGTAACTGCTACCATGTCAGACCTCCGTGGTCGTGTTATTGATAAATATAGCATAGAAAATTGAAAAACTCAAGCATTTTTTCATTTAAATACAGAAAACCCCTCGAGCATAATCGGGGTAAAAGAAAAGAGGAGTCCTCCCATGGAAGGACTCCCCGTACACAGAGTGCTGCGGTTGGCGCGTTAGCGCTGTGTCACAGCGCGGCCTTGCGCCACAAGCTCCTTGACGCGCTGGCCACCTATGCGGCCGATCTTCTCGTAGAACTCGGGCCCGTGGCGTCTCATGGTGGTCGTACCACCCTTGTGGCCGATGTCCCGGTAGAACTCGGGCCCGTGGCTGGCCCTCGTCGCCTTGCCGCCCTTGCGGCCGGCCTCTCTCACAGTCATCGTTCCCTTCTCGGCCATGCTGCAGCACCTCCTGCTGTGATTGCCGTCAGCCAAGACGAAACCATCGCCGACGATCCTAAAAATATAGCACAAAAACAGACTTTTGTCAAGATTTATTAGAGAACAAAATAACTAAGATAAATCTTTCTTTAAAACAGACATGGGGAGTTTTTCACCATCGAAAGATGTAATGTATTCGGTGCCAATTTCTTGAAAACCGAGTTTATGATAAAATGATCGCGTTGATTGGTATGGTTCGTAGTCCTCATTTTCCGAAAGCGTTTTAACTCTTAATTCTTTAAACCCGAAGTGGAGTAATATTTCTTCAACATCTTTGACTAATTTTGTCCCGATCCCCTGCCTTCGAGCATTTTTAACCACCCCAATCCATTTTATTTCCGGAGCATTTTCTTGGGCGAAGTTTACAAATCCTAAAATTTGGCCATTGTCTTCATAGACAAGACTTTGGTAGTTTATAAGGTCTTCGGGAATTTCAAAATTTTGAGCGTGTTCGTCAAACCACTCGGGTAAGGATTTGGCAATGTTAAGAATAATTTCGTGATCGCTAATTGTGGCTTTGCGAATTTTATGTGTCATTTAATTTAAAATTATACGGGTTAATTTAAATTACAAAAACTAAAAAGAGGATTAAAAAGACAAGAGCTAAAAGCAGTTTAATAACTGTGCCTGCGAGAGAACCCAACACGCCTGCTAAACCGGCTTTTAAGGCTTTAAGGATCTCTTTGTAAGATATAATCTCGCCAAAAACGATTCCTAAAAAGAGCCCGAAAATTCCACCGAAGGGCGGGTAAATTACCAGACCGATAATTAGCCCTAGCATGCCAAAAAGTAATGATTTGGTTTTAGCGCCCCCTATTTTTGCCCCCCAAAGTCCGGCAATGTAGTCAATAACCTCGGCAATGATAGCAATGGCCGCCAGAATTCCTAGTTCAAAGGTAGATAAAGATTGAAAATGAGTCATCAGAGCATAGCCAAAGGCGATTAAAAACATAAATGCTAAGGACGGGAATACGAGTAGAAGCGTGCTCGCGGCGCCGGCTAAGAGTAGGATGCTGGTGATAATTATATAAATAGTATTGGACATAAACTTAATATTTAACTGAAAATTTTAACCGCCAGATATAGAAAGACGACGGCAACCACTGCGCTTGTTAAAATGCTCCACAAAGAAAAAATACTTGCGCCAAAAATAACCGGCAGGTAGCCACCGACGATTGAGCCGACGAGAACTGCCCCGACATAGATTGCTTTGTTTGAACTATCCATCTTAAGTTAATTTTACATCAAAAATTAGTATTTTGTTACTCGTTATTTATATTTTAAGATAATTAAGAATAAATCTTGACTTTCAAGGTTTAGTTATATATACTTTTATCGAGAACTCGTCTTTCGGGAAAGGAGAATCTCGGACGATGCACAGACGTGGGAGGAACGCAAGGTTGTGGCTCTTGATCGCGGTCGTAGTTTTGACCACGATCGCATTCGCCCCCGCGGCGAATGCTGGACCCCTGCCGGGAGCGGTCTTTACGACGCTCGTTGACGGCTCTGCCGTCAATCATAACATCTATCCGACCAAAGAGGATGTCTACCTCGATGGTGGCCCGGGGAATAACGCCCCCTCGACTGCTGCAGGGTTGCCGTCCGGTGACTACTACCTTCAGGTGACTGACCCATCCGGCAAGGTACTGCTCTCGGCTGATCCGATTGCGAGCCGCAAGTTTCACGTCAACGCAGCCGGCGTCATTGACTACGTCTATCCGGCGCCCACCACCACGAAGTACAAGGGCAAGACATACGGGACCCACCTCACCAGCATCGACCAGGACCACGCCGCGCTCGGCGCAATCACGGTCCAGTTGATGCTACGCCGACACCCCAAACCCCGGTGGTGTCTACAAGGTCTGGGTGACACCGGTCGACAAGTACACGCCCGGCCAAGGCAAGTTCGGCTTCATTCCGGCGTGGTCGAAGACCGACAACTTCAAGGCCAAGGGCAAGCCCTTTACCCCGCCGATCCTCATCGTCCGGAACTTTGACGACGCCAACGCTAACGGCATCTGGGACCTGGGCGAAGTCGAGATCTTCGGATGGACCGTAGACGTGACTGATCCGCTGGGTGTCACCAACACCTATTACACCCAGGTTGGTGCCCAAGCATCCACGCCCGGCACCTATACCACCTACGAGCAGATGCCGCCGCTCTGGCAGCAGACCGCGCTCTACGTTGATGGTGTTGCTCAGGCGGTGTCCTCCATCGCGACGGTGGGCTTTGCCGGCAACTCGGGCGAAATCCACACTGTCATCTATGGCAAGATCCAACGCGGCCGGGTCCACGTCGGCAAGTTCTACGACAAGTTTCCCGACGGGGTCTATCAACACGGGATCGAGCCGATGATCGCTGGCTGGTCTGTTAGGCTCGACGGCACCGCGGTCAACGGAACTGTTGTTCATCTGGCCGACTATACAGGTACGTTGGGTTGCCTGGAGTGGAACCCGTTGCCTGGTCACTACTTCGTCTCCGAGGTCATGCCGACCGTCGGGAACTGGCAGGCAACAACACCGACCTGCTTTGAGATCACCGTGACTGAAGGCGGCGAGGTTCACGTGTGCTTCGGCAACGTCGCCACAGGGTATGCCGGATTCCTGACCAAGGGATACTGGCACAACAAGAACGGACTCAGTCAGACGACTCTGGCTGACCTCGCCTACCTCAACAGCCTTCGACCTTGGTGGGCACCATCCAGCTACTTCGACGCCGGCGATGAACCGATAGACGGGTACTTCGCCAATGGCACACCAGTTGCGGCCGCCAAGGGTGACTGGGGTGAGACTATCGCGCCCGTGGGAAGTCCATGGGCAGAACAGGCACATTTCCTGGTTGATGCGAATGCTGGTGGCGATCCGCGCGAGCAGCTCGCGCAGCAATTGGACGCGTTCGTGATGAACGCGATCCATGAGCTGGGCGACCCGACCAGCGCTATCCAGTTGCCTGATGGCACCTGGATTGGGGCCACCGACCTCATCAACCAGGCCTGCGACACCTGGCTGAACGGATCCGCCTCTGAGCAGAACTCGATGTCGGTTCTGCTCGACAGCCTCAACAACGATACCATGGTCTGGTACGTCCTCGGAACCCCGCCAGTCGTGGTGTACTAGCCGCAGCACAATTCGAGCATCCGTACCGAGCATTGCCCTCCCCGCCGGCGTCCGCTGGCGGGGAGGTTTTTAATAATACAAAAACCGCCTCAGCGTGGGCTTTGGCGGAATGGATAAAAATCGATAGATTATTTGAGAGTAGGAGTTAAGGCGCGATCTTCGTAAACCCAGATCTTGTCTGTCCGTATGGCTTCTTCGTAACTCATTTCCGATTCGACTAAGAAGGCGAGTTGTTGGCGAATTATAGCCGCCCGGTGCTCGTGTTCTTCGGCGATTTGGGTGGCTAAGTGAGTCCAGCCTTCAACCGTGGTCGGTTGATAGTCATGGCACCACATGGGACAGGAAATGTCGTTGAGCATGAGGGGGTTTTTGCACTCTCCGGCCACGCGGCGTTTTTTTCCTAAACTGTCTATTACCCAGCCTTTGCCGTAGGGGGCTTTGTCGGCCCCGGATCGGGCTAACTCAGAATCCATAAGCGGATGTATTCTCCCTAATGAATCGTAGTCCCAGGCTTGGACAAAATGCGCACAAGTGCTCCAGGCCGCGCTGGGATTTAGATAGTAGTCGGTTCTATTCGTTCTATGCATGCGGGCAATCCGATCTTGTACGCTTACGCGAACGTCGTAGACTTTCTCCTTGAATTGCCTGTGCCAAACCTTAAGCCGTGCCAGATAAGTCAGAACCTTGGCAAGAATCTTGCTATCATCAATTCTCAGAAGAATGTACACGCGCTTTCCTCCTTCGCGAGGCTGGTTTTATCTTAAAAGAAATTTTTGCAAGTTACAAGGGAAGTAAATTTCATTGACTAAAGGAGAAAATAACTGTTATATAAAAAAGTAAGGGGGTGCATCAAGATGCCATTTTGCCAGTTTACGGGTTGCCAAGTAACGGTTTCTACCAAAGAAGAACTCTGTCCCGCACATCAGCAAGAATTGATTGCCAAGGCAAGCAAGCATCTTTCTCCTGAATATAGCCAATTTCTCGTGGAGCACATCAATGGGTGTGTTACCCATGATGTTGCTGACTTTCTCGGGATTAAGGCTGAGACAATTGATCGGTTTTTGACTTGGAATTTTGGCGAACTGACGTACGCCGGCCCGTTATACTTTATCGATCGTCGCCAACTTATCCGGGTTCTTCTGAATGTAGAAGGGTTTAGGAAATTTGAGAAGGGGCTGGCGAAACTTGAAGATGCCCACGAAGAGCGAGAGGCTCGAAAACCGAAACTAATTATTCAGGATGCTGTAAAAGACGAAGAAGAAACTACCCGATACAGTCGCAGACGCCTTCAGGGGATTTCCTCTGAAAATCTCAATGCCAGAGATATTGAGGTCCTAACAGGTATAAGCGGCGAAAATATCCGGCGGTGGATCCTCACTGGAATCATTCCCTTTACTCCAGTGCCCCTTGGCGATAGGGGCAAAACCATGAGACTTGTGACAATGGCAAATTTGATTAAATTTGCCCAAGAAAGCCTTCGGGACCCTCGATTCAGACGATTTCATGCCAACTTGCTGGCATTTCTCAGGGCTCATGACGTCTTACCGCAAGTAACCACTCCCGCACAAATACTTCAAGATGAGAGCGCCCAAAATGAAATCCGCGAGGAATCGACAGTTCATATTCCCCATCTTTCCAACCGCAAGCGACGTGGAGGACGAGACGAAGACGAGTATACATCATGGGATATTTCTTGTCTTTTCCACGGTGGGGTGAGTGACACGACCGTTCAAAAGTGGATTAGACAAGGTCTGATGCAATTTCGCGAGATACCGTTTGGCAATCAGAGCCGAAAAATGAAAGTTGTCAAAAAGGCTGATCTAATCGCTTTTGTTCAGGGCTGTTTCGGAAATTGGCGTTTCGTCCGCCACGGTGAATGTTTTACCAAGTTTCTACAACAACACGCTCCCAAAGAGGAAGTTCAAACCTGATACCGGCTCGAAGATACGAGCCGGTTTTGTTTTTAAATAAGCAAAAAGGCCCTAATGGGTCTCGTGGTGAAAAGTTTGATATAAATGAGTTTCGGGGCCGACGATCGGCACCTGTGTTTGATCGCGCAATGTGATGGGGTTTGTTTGAGCGTACAGAACCTGCTCGGGCGTTAAGGGGACAAGGTTATTACCCTGTTTTCTCAGTATGTGGTAGTTACCAGTAAAGTCGATTACCTCTGGGACTTCAAGGGTCGGGATATCTTGGCGCTGTCTTCGAATTTCCGTCACAAATCCGACATAAAGGGTTCTGCTGGTTTTGCTTACCAAAACGATTTCCGGTTGATCCGAGTAAATCGGCTGGGTATAGCCAAAATATGTTCCTTGCCTCCAAGAAAACAATGCCGCGTACGCAGGAGGGTTGTTCGTAGACCTGTCAAATAACGATAGAAGGAGGCTAACGGCCTCGCAAGCAGTCTTTGGTCTCATTGTCTGCCCTTTTACGCATGACGTTCGGTAGATCCAATTATACGTGAATTTTTGAAAATAATCAATGTCAAAAGACCTTATTTGTCTTGACTTTAGGGATATTTTCATCTATTATAGAGCCGATGCAAGAAGGAGCGTGACAAGATGCCCCTGAGTCCGAAATGGAAAGTTCCTGGTACACGTGTTATCACGCCTCTCGGTTTTGGAGCCATTGGTAGAAGGCTCCGAGGATCAGCCATCGAGATCCGACTCGATAACCCCTGGGCCGGTGAGACAGAGATTTTCCATGAACCAGGCGAAATCGCTCTTGATACCGACTTTACCCTTCTTCGGATCATCAATATTGATATGGTCGGGATAGTTACATCAGCGATCAACTATCCCACCTGGAAAGAAACACGAGATCTAGCTCTCACTTGGCCATTGGTACAAGACGAAACGCTCATTGCCCTCAACTTTGCCACCCGAAAAGCCGCCTGC
>JAENIV010000059.1 GCA_016844295.1 Candidatus Berkelbacteria bacterium | reverse complement strand
AGGCTGGCTAGATGGTCGCCTCGGCGACCGGTTGGGATCGTAAAGGAGAGGAAAAAGAAGAAGGCCCTGCGCAAGCGGGGCTTTCTTCGTATTTATTCTCTCGCAATATAACTACATTATCGAAAGTACTTTTTAGTTTCTAGATCATAAACGCGCGACGCTTTACCTGATAATTTTTCATCGGTTCTAAATGCAATATCTACTTGCGAGATAATTTCAGAATCAATTTCGTCAAATTTTCCTGGAGTAGGTTGGCCTTTTTTATTGGCTGACGAAGCAACGATCAGACCAACTTTTCTAATAAGATCCCGTAACCACAAATTATTTGGGATTCGAACCCCGACTTTTTCATTTTTTAAAAGTATGTTACAAGGTTTAAAATTTATAAGATCTCTTGATACGATTAAAGTCGTTTCACCGGTATAAAAACTACTTTTAACATTTTCCGATATATTAAAATCTAATAAATTATCTTTATCAATCAAGATTGTTGTAGGTTGAGACAGCAGCCTATTTTTAATCTGGTATAATTTCTTAATAGCAGCTATTTTATTTAAACACCCGATTCCGTAGACTGTGTCTGTCGGAAATACCAAAATGCCGCTATTTTTGAGAACTTTGGCGGCATCGTGGATACTGTCTTTACTTTTAATATCAATAACCTTCATTTATTTTACAACTTCAATCCCCATACTTTCGGCAGTGCCTTTAATCATTTTTTTAGCGGCTTCCAAATCGTTGGCAGTAATATCTTCCATTTTAATTTTAGCGATTTCTTCAATTTGGGCTTCAGTAACTTTCCCTACTTTTTCTCGGTTCGGCACACCCGAACCTTTTTCCAAACCCGCCGCTTTTTTAAGTAAAATTGCCGCTGGTGGAGATTTTAATATAAATGAGAAAGTTCTATCTTCAAAAATGGTAATTTCTACCGGGACAACTGTATCACCCAGTTTTTGAGTTTGAGCGTTAAATTGATTAACAAACTCCATGATATTTAGACCGTGCTGTCCTAACGCCGGACCAATTGGGGGTGCCGGTGTGGCTTTACCAGCGGGTGCTTGTAGTTTGACAATTGTTTTAATTTTTTTTGCCATTTTTATACTTTCCTAACCTGCAAAGAATCCAACGAAACCGGAGTTTCGCGACCGAACATGGAAACAAGGACTTTTATTTTGCCTTTATCTTCATCAATCTCGGTAACTTTGGCTTCAAAGCCCTTTAAAGGACCGTCGGAAATTCTTACCAGATCTCCCGGTTTATATTCAATTTTATATTTAGGCTCGTCCACACCCATACGTTTTTGAATTCTGTCAACTTCCTCTTTGCTCATAGGTGTCGGTCTAACTCCTAACCCGATAAAACCAGTAACATTTGGTGTATTGCGCACAACATACCAAGAATCGTCTGTGACAATCATTTCGACTAATACGTAACCAGGAAAGATTTTTTTCTCGACGGTTTTTCGTCGACCATTTTTAATTTCGATCTGCTTTTCTTTAGGGACCATAACATGAAAGATTTTTTCTTCCATCCCCAAAGATTCAATTCTTTGTTTTAAATTTTCCGCGACTTGCTCTTCATACCCAGAATAAGTATGAATAACATACCAGCCACGTTCACCTGTCTGTTTTTGAAGTTTTAAGGCTTCAGCCTCTTTTTCTTCTTCTTCCTTAGCTTTTTCTCTGATGTCAGACATGTTTTTTCCTTTTTAATAACCTCGATATATTAATAATTCAAGTAATCTAAATAGACCAAAATCAATTAAAGCAATAATTGCCATCGAAACCGCGATAGATGCAATTACTATAATTGTATGGCTTGTAACTTCGCGCCTATTGGGCCAAATTACCTTGCGCATTTCTTCGTATGAACTTGTAAAATATGTAACAATTTTCCCAATCATTCAATTGATTTAATTTTTATTTGACTAAATTCTTGCCTATGGCCAATATTTCTTCGGTATCTTTTTCGACGGTGAAACTTTAAAATTCTTACCTTATCGAGTTTTCCCTCACTAATAATCTCGGCAATCACTTTTTTATTATTTAGAATATCGGCAAACTCAAGATTTTTTTTATCATTTATAAGTTTCTCAACTTTAAGAGTATCTCCAACTCTGACTTTGTATTGTTTCCCACCAGTTTTAATTACTGCGATTGTTTCCATAAATAATGTATTATACTCCACTAATCTTTAATTCACGAATCGACACTAACCAATCTTATTCGTGTTCATTGGTGTATAAAATTCGTGGATGTTTTACAACTTTATCTCCTTCTTAAAAAATCCCCGAGGGGATCACTACACATTAATTATATTATAGACATTTTAATTTGTCAACTGTTTATTTCTTGTTTTATCTTAAACTTTCGTTTGGCTAATGTCTAATTAACCTAATGACTAAAATTTATTATACATCAGAATAATTAGATCAATTAGGTTAATTTAAAATGATATTTTTCTATGTCTTAAATAAATGCTTTGTAAAACTCCAATCGCCGCCATATTTGTTAACATTGATGATCCTCCTGCAGAAACAAACGGTAACGGGATTCCAGTTACAGGCATAATCCCTAAATTCATACCTACATTGATAAAAATTTGGAATAGCAAGGTCAGCCCCCAACCGATAGCAAAGTAAAAGCCAAATAAATCCTTGGATAATTTTGAGATATAAATAATTCTCCACGACAAATATATTAATAATAAAATCATAGCGCTTGAGCCTATAAAACCCAAGGCTTCGGCAGTTGCTGCAAATACAAAATCAGTGTGAGCAACTGGCAAAAAATTGAGTTGGATTTGTGTTCCCTTACCTATCCCCTGTCCCAAAAGTCCACCGGATCCCACAGTGATTTTTGCCTGAGCAACGTTATAGCCCGAGCCGTACGGATCTCCTGCCGGGTTGATGAATGTATATATTCTTTCTTTTTGGTAGTCTTTTAAAAAATGCCAGCCGACAGGTGTAAAAACGAGCATAAGCCCTAAAAGCGCGGCTAAATATATCTTTTTTACTTTTGAGAAAAAAAGGATAATTAAAAGTTCAACAAATATCACCATTGCGGTGCCGAAATCCGGTTGTCTTAAAATAAAAATTAACGGGATTCCCACAATTGTCAAGACTGTGAGTATTTCCTTGAAGCGAAATTCATCTGTTTCCGTAAATGTCTTGGCTAAAAAAAGTAAAATTATAAATTTACCAATTTCCGACGGTTGAAGTCTAAAGACACCAAGATCTATCCAACGGCTCGCGCCCATGGTTTTATCCCCAAAAAACATTACAAATACTAAAAGGGCTAAAACTGCCAAATATAAGAAAAATGAAAATCCGCGCAGGGACCGATAATCTAAAAAACTTAAAAAAATTGCAACTGCGAAACCTAAAATCAAATAGATTATTTGTGAAATTACCACCGTCGGATCGCTTGTATAGGTAATTGAAAAAATAATCAATATTCCAAAAATTGATAAAATTAAAGGAATTAAATATAAAGACCAGTCTATTCCAAATGGGACTTTCAGTTTCGGTAGTTTCATTTGATACCTAACCAAATACTTTTGGCATCTATATTATACTCACCTTCTGCTCGAGATCTAGATTTCCCATAATTGAGATGCGTAATATTTGTCTCTTTGGTAATTTTCAAGATAAATTTTTCGATAATTTCTTTTAACCCGGTATCGGGCGTTTCAAAATAGGCTCCCACCTTTTCGCCAGGTTTCAGACCCGCTTTTTTCCGAAGATCCTGAATTAATCGAATAATATCTCTGGTAATGCCTTCTTTTTTTAATTCAGGGGTGATATTAGTATCTAAGGCAATCTCTTCCCCGACAGATATCTCAGAAACATTAATTTCATCTTTCAGGACATCCTGATAATCAATATCCAAATCTTTATCAATAATAAATTTCCCTAAAGGTTGACGCACTCTTACGCCTGCGTTTGATCTAAGAGATAGTCCTTTTTCGGCAAAGTGTCGGGTTATAGCCATATTTTTAATGATGTCTTCGTCAAATTCTTCCTTATTTGGGAAATCATTTAAATGGACTGATATGCTATCAGACTCATTTTTCAAAATCTGCCAGATATTTTCAGCCATGAATGGTAAAAAGGGCGCAATGACAATGCTTACTGTTTTCAATACTGAATATAAAGTTTGATAAAAATTATTTTTGTCTTCGCGCTTACGAGACCTTCTTAAATACCACTGGGAAAGATCAGTAATAAATTCCTCAATCTGTCTCGAGGCTTTTGTTAGATCATATTTATCCATATTGTTTTTGATATTGCTTATCACCTCATTTAACCGCGATACAATCCATTTATCTAATATATTATCCGATCTTGTTCCCTCTGTTGGCTGCCAAGTATCAACATTGGAATAAGTTATAAAAAACGATAACGTATTCCACAAGGGCAGAAGGACTTTTCGATAAGTGATTTGGACGGCATCCGTAGAAAAACGATAATCTTCTCCCATAGGAGTCGCCGACAGAAGAAAATAACGTAAAGCATCAACCCCAATTTTATCAAAAATGGTTTGGGGCTCGTCATAATTTTTAAGTCTTTTGGATAATTTTTTACCATCAGCAGCTAAAACAATGCCGTTTACTATACAATTTTTAAAGGCGGGTTTACCGAAAAGGATCGTTGCCAGAACATGTAAAGTGTAGAACCACCCGCGTGTAAAATTATCTTTATTTTCAAAAGGATAATGTTGTTGTGCATACGGCATTGAGCCAGATTCAAACCAGCAATCTAAAACCTCTGGAATACGCTTAGCAATACCGCCGCATTCAGAACACATTATTTCGATATTATCTATATTCGGTTTATGTAAATCTATTTCATTGATATCTGTTTTTGAAAAAGTTCTCAGTTTCTTCAATTCTTCTATAGAGCCTACCACGGTTTTATGATTACAGTTTTGACAGCGCCAGATTGGTATCGGGGCTCCCCAATAACGATTCCGGGATATGGCCCAGTCTCTTGCCTCGGCCAACCATTTACCGAATCTTCCTTCCTTTACATGCTCTGGTACCCAATGAATTTCATTATTGTTTTTAACCAATTCGTCTCGTAATTTAGAAACACTAATAAACCAAGTTGTCATGGCGTAATAAATTAAAACCGTATCGCAACGCCAGCAAAAAGGGTATGTATGTCTGATTGTGCTTTCTTTAAACATCAAATTGCGATTCTTCAAATCTTCGCTAATATTTTTATCTGCTTTTTTAACAAACTCACCTTCCCCTGGTATCTTAAGTCCAGCAATAATTTTACCCGCAGGATCGACTGTTGATAAAATTGCAATATTTTCTTTTTGGGCTAAATTTAAATCATCTTCCCCAAAAGCAGGGGCAACATGGACAATACCGGTCCCGTCTTTAGTCGAGACGAACGAAGCATTAAATATTTTATAGATTTTTTTATTTTTTTCAGAAGGCGGTAGAAAGTTTTTCATATCATAAAGTGGTTCATACTCAAGACCGACAAGATCTCTCGAACTAATATCATCGGTTATCTCAAAATCACCCTCGAGTACCGAAAGCATGTCTTTGGCTAAAATTAAATCTTCATCTTTGCTTCTAACTTTTACATACTTAATATTTTCCCCTATCGCTAAAGCCATATTGCCGGGCAATGTCCACGGTGTTGTTGTCCAAGCTAATAAATAAGAGTTTTTTAAATCTCCATTTTTTATTTTAAACTTAATATAGACTGAAGGGTCATCGATATTGTCTTTATAACCTTGGTTAAGTTCAAAGTTCGACAACGGTGTGCCACAACGAGGACAATAAGGTAAAGATTTATATCCTTGATAAACTAAGCCTTTATTATAAATTTCTTTAAATGCCCACCAAACTGATTCAATGTAGTCTGAATCCATAGTTGTGTAAGCGTTTTCCCAGTCAATCCAACGGCCCATTCGTTCGATAGTTTTTTCCCATTCGTGAGTATATTTCATAACTGATTCGCGCGCCTTTTGGTTAAATTTTTCTACCCCGTACTTTTCAATTTCTGGCTTTCCGGAAATACCTAATTCCTTTTCTACTTCAAATTCAACCGGAAGCCCGTGAGTGTCCCATCCGCCGCGGCGAGGAACATTAAAACCTTCCATAGTTTTAAATCTGGTAACCGTATCTTTAATTGTCATGGCTAAAATATGACCATAGTGAGGAAGACCGTTAGCAAATGGCGGACCATCGTAAAAAATAAATTTAGGAGAATCTTTTCTTTGGTCTAAAGATTTCTGAAAGATTTTATTTTTTTGCCAAAAATCGAGAATGTCAATCTCTAATTCAGATAATGGTTGTTGGGGGTCGATGGATTTGAACATGGTAGATACTCAGATAGTTAGATATTTTGATAATTAGTTATTTTGATTTCTGTCTCAATACCGATATAAAGGAGTTAATTTGTTTTATTAAATAAATATAACCCTCATTTAATTGATCGAATTCTTTAACTGACATGTATTTTAAATCTCGCGCAGCCATTAGATGACTTCTAACTTCTTCTGCTGAACCTCTCGCATTCAGTAAGAATTTTGCTTTATCTAGGTAATGCTTTCTTCCGTGAGCTTCAGCGATATTCGCAGGTACCGAAAGCGCAGCCCTTCTTATTTGATCAATCAGTGAATAAGTTTCTCTTGGTGGAAAACATGTGCTGATTCGGTAAATTTCAAGCATGAATTTATGAGCTTTTTGCCATATTATCAGATTTTCAAAACTTAACGGCATTTTCCCCTCCTCTGACTATCAGACTATCTAATTATCTGACTATCCAATACCTCATTAACGAGGCGATCGGCTTCTTTATTTTGTTCACGGGGAATAAATTTAAAAGTTACTTTTCCACCCAGTTTCATAATTAAATCTCTCATCTCCCAAAACAGGGGTTTTAGACCTTCGTTTTTTAATTTATAGCGTTGGTTTAATTGTTCAACAATTAATTGAGAGTCTAACAAACACTCAATTTCTAATTCAGCGTCAAATTCTTGACGGTGCGTGGCAATCCACTTTAACGCCTCAATAACGGCTTTATATTCTGCCTGGTTGTTCGTTGCATTGCCAATAAACTTAGATATTTCCTGATTATCCGATTCTCTGGATATCTGATTATCAATTTTAATAACAA
>JAENIV010000006.1:21933-25898 GCA_016844295.1 Candidatus Berkelbacteria bacterium | reverse complement strand
GAAAGCGAGGGCGGGCAAAAATTCCTTCCCCCCAACCCCCTTCCTTTTTGCCCGCCCGAGCGTTCAGTTTTTGTTCTGCCAAGCGAAGCTCGGCAATCAGTCGGGATTTTGTTCAAAATGAGTTCTGACTTTTTCCAACAAACACCACCAAAATTTACAGGTTCAGGCCTGTAAATTTTGTGGTGGACGATGCTGGACTCGAACCAGCGACCTTCTCAGTGTAAATGAGACGCTCTAACCAACTGAGCTAATCGTCCGAACTTATTTAACGGGGTGAATAAACGAGATGCCCCGCCTGCCATGCGTTGCCGCAAGGCATTGCGGGCAGGTCCACCGCTGAGCTACGGGTGCGAAAAATCTCACAAACTCTCAATCGTCACTTTTTCCATTTTATCGCCGATGGCGATTTTTCCAACCACGTCCATACCGGAAATAACCTGGCCGAATAAATTATATTGCTTCGGCAAGGTTGGTTGGTCCTCAATACAGATGAAAAATTGTGATCCATTTGTATCGGGTCCGGAGTTTGCCATAGCCACAGTACCCGCTTTGTAATCACCTTGAACTTTTTCGTCCTCAAACTGATATCCCGGTCCGCCAGATCCAGATCCAATCGGATCACCGCCCTGAATTACAAATCCAGGAACTACTCTGTGGAAAGTTAAGCCATCATAATAGCCCTTCTCGGCCAAATAAACAAAATTACTCACTGTTTTAGGGGCTTTGTCAGCGTATAACTCAAATTCTATAATGCCTTTATTTGTTTTGATAACGGCTTTTTTATTTTGGATTTTTTCATTTGGCAAAATTCCTGGAAATTGATAAGCCATTGGGCTCTCCTTTATTTCGGAAGGGCTTCTTTCTGGTTGGGTTTTACTGATACCCCCAAAACCATAATAAGCGAGTATCCCGATAACTAAAATTATAAAAATTAATCCAATATTTTTCATCTCGTCGTTTACTCCTAAATGTGAACTTAGTTTACACCGAGCGACAACGAGGTGGTGCCCGGGACAGGAGTTGAACCTGCACGGCCTTGCGGCCACTACCACCTCAAGGTAGCGAGTATACCATTTCTCCACCCGGGCATAAGATAATTTTACCTGAAAATTCGCTAAATTTCAACCCTTAGAAAAAAGGGCCGCATGCGTATGCAGCCCCGATAATTAGCAAAGACAATCCAGACAGTAAATGCGCTCGGGAGTTCCAATAGCTTGGATGAGTTCCTCAAGTGGTAAGGTAATAATGGCAGAAACCCCTAAAGTCCGGCTAATCTCTGACAATGACAAACGGCGGTCAATAAGATCTTCGCTATGATAGGCTGAATCGCCATAAGGACATGATGACTTTCCGGTTGAACCGACGGCCGCGAGGACCTCTTTTGCCCCCATAGCAAAGCACTTCTCTGCCATGTGGGCAATTTTATCGCCAGAACGCATTTGGTCATCAATTAAGACAATACGGCGTCCGGCAACGTTCGGAAGCGGGCTAAGGGCGAAATTATCCGAAAGCCCTAACTTTTTGGCAGACTCTCGCATTTGGGTAGAAACAGAGTAGATCGCCCGCACTGAACCAGCTGGATCAACCTCGATCCCTGAAGTTTGGCCAAAGCCGATAGTGAACTGGATTCCACCTTGTGGGATCGCAATTCCTTTGTATTCCCTTATTACCGGCTTATGAATTGGCTGCGACTCAAGATATTGGGCAAATCTTGCGCCCAATATTTTTCCAATATCGAAGCGAATCTCATTGATCTCTCTTCGGCCACTTCTGTTACCCGGTCTTTGTTTGAAAAGAAGCTCGTTGATGCAGTGGCGAGGATCAGCTCGATCTAGAACAACGATTTCCTCGAAGCCCTCTTGATTGATCACACGGAGACTACCTGGCCTGATAGTATCCAGAAAAGAGCCCTCGAGTAAAACACCACTTTGTGAAGCAACATAGAAACCAGATAGACCGTCAACCTCAATCTTGCCGATAGTCAAAGGTTTAATGCCACTGTTTCTGGCCGCAATCAGACCATGGTCAGCCGATAAAACGATAAGCGCGAACGGTTCGGTTGAAGTTCACTTGTGGTACAGCCATTATGGCCAATGGCAACTTTACTTTGCATATCAGGGTGCCCTGGAAAAACATCAATCGCTTTGCCTAGGGCCTTTTCTACCAGAATACCCCCATCAGTTACCGCCGCAATCCCGGCAGAATGATCACCGGCATAGATCTGGGCATAAAGACCTAATGCCAAAATACCAACAATATCATCATTGCCAATGATCCCCAACACTCGGCACACTTTGGATTCTCCTTCGCGCTCATGAAAAAAAGAGCGCCTGGTGTTTATGGTGCTCCCTTGCTAAGAGTAACATATAAAATATTTTTGTAAATAGTCGATTGCCCGAGGAGAGATTTGAACTCTCACGCCCTTTCGGACACACGGCTCTGAACCGTGCCTGTCTACCATTCCAGCACTCGGGCAAGATCTATTCCGAAGGAATTTTACTACTTCTTGACTCTTTTAGTATCTATATACCAATTGGCAATTTCTAAAAATCTGTCTGATTCATTTGAGCCGACAATGTATTCGATCCCATAGACACTTTCGCGCGTATAATAATAGAAATTTTGATGTTCAACCACAAACATTGGAACTTCCGAATCAAGAATTTGCTGAAATTGCGCGTACATATCCTGACGTTTTTTGAAATCAAACTCTAAGCGGGCTTGCTCTAAGAGTTTATCAGCTTTGGTATTTTTAAAATTTGATAAATTCATACCATCTTCTTTAATCTGTGATGAATGCCAAAACGGGTATGGATCAGGGTCAGCCCCATAGTCCAATCCGTAAAGTAAAAGATCATAATCGCGCTTGGGGATAATTGTTTTTTGCATTGTAACATTGTCTTTAATTTCTAAATTAACTTTAACTCCAATCGATGCCCATTTTTCGACGATATTTTTTGCAAGTTGGACATTTTTGGGGGTATCAGATGTAACCAACCTTAGATTAAGATCTTTTTTAGGATCTGTACCTTCTTTTAAGGCTTTTCTAACATTAATATCCTGTAATGATTTATTATTAAGATTAAAAAATACGATTAAATCCCGCGGCAAATTTAATTCAAATTTCAAAAATTCATTTGGTGCTTCAGTATTTTCGGCCAATCCGTAACCATCAATATCTCCCCTTTTCGCCGCCTTAATAGCATCTTCTTTGCTTGAATATAATTTGATAATTATTTTACCTATGTAAGGCTTTTTATTGTAATAAGCCCCATTTATAGTCAGGTCGACTTCATTTTTACTTTCTTTGGATATTTGATAAGGACCATATGGAAATAATGGTTGGGTTGAAGTATATAGAAAAGGGCTAAACGGTTGTTTAAATGTAAAAGTTAAAGTTGAAGGATCTGGCGTGGATATATCAATATCTTTCCACAGATCTTTTCCTATAATCTGATTGGCTAAATCTTGAGAATTAAAATCAGGTCTTAAAGTGAATTTATATACTTTTCCCCCTTCAAGAATTTCCCATTTCTCAGCCATATCAGAAACAATATTTTTATTTTGATCGTATTTTGTTAGACCCGCATTTGTTAATCTGGCAATTTGTTTATCGAGATCTTTACTTTCACCAACAATACCCTCTCTAAAAACTCCACCCTGTTTTGGGATTAATTTAGTGCTCCCAATCCAATACTGTACAATCATCCACACAAGGGCGAAAAGTATCATGCCAAAGAGGCTTAATAGAATAATTTTTTCGATTCTACTACAAACCTTCGGTAGATATTTACAAGAAACCGCCGTTTCTTTGATTGGAAATTTTTTAACACTTTGGAATATTTTATTAAAACTTATTTTTTTCATAAATTAAAAAAGCTTTGAAAATGAGTGCAATGCTATATTACAGTAACAAGCCGGCAATACTAATACCGACAAATATTACGGCCAAAATAATTGTTAAA
>JAENIV010000006.1:0-21891 GCA_016844295.1 Candidatus Berkelbacteria bacterium | reverse complement strand
CCGCCCCGCGTCGTGAACGATAAACTGCTCCCTCACCGCCAAATGCCCCGCCCAAAGAAGTCCCGCGATGTTGCAAAAGGACTGAGATTACCAGCAGTACGGCGACAATTATTTGAATTGTAAGAATTATTTGATTCATATTTTCCTTTCTTGATAACCTTTAGTGGAGGCCTGGGCGAGATTTGCACTCGCGTATAGCGGTTTTGCAGACCGCTGCCTTACTACTTGGCTACCAGGCCCTTCGACTGCGCTCGGGGTAAACCGTGGAGCGAGAGACGGGAATTGAACCCGCTACCTTCTCCTTGGCAAGGAGACGTTCTACCGATGAACTACTCTCGCATGTACTCAGGCGAGAGCCCCGCGATAGCGGGGTTCTCTCGCATTTCACGCGAGAGCCCTGTACTCATGGTTCTCTCGCGTTTTATTTCCTTAACCTCTATGTTCAGGGTTTTCTCTCATATTTTCTCTGGCAAGACTCGTAAATCAGGTACTAGTGTCGTTTTCTATGTTATCAAAACTGGACCGTCTTGTAAAGGTAAATGACCTTGAGGTATAATTGTTTTGATTTAAACAAAAATTTAGTGAGGAATTATGGGCAAGAAAGATAAATCAAAATTTAAAAAACGCTTACACGCTGAAATACTCAAAGAAATACAAAAAACGGATTCTAACCAACCGTCTCAAACGCCAGAAATTATAAATGAGCCAGTCACTCCGAAAATGCAAGATAATTTACCATCATCAGCACAACTAAAAACTGCCTCAGAAGACCCACCGGTTCTCCAAGATTCTCTTGGGCTCGTGCGCTCGGACCTTAAAAAAAGCGCTATTATAATTGGATCAATAATTATTTTAATAGTTGCCCTGTTTTTCATCGACAATAAAACAGGATTATTGTTAAAATTTGGTACAGGGCTTTTTAGAATTTTACATATAGGGGCATAGTTAATAGATCGAGTGTTCCTTAGGTCTATATTGTAAGGCTTCTGCGATATGCGAGACTTGGATATTTTTAATTCCCGCCAAATCGGCGATAGTCCGAGCGAGTTTCAAAATTCTCGTATATTGCCGAGCTGATAAATTAAGTTGATTAACTGCGCTTTTAAGCAAATCTTTACTTTTATCGTCCAAAGAACAATATTCCTTTATCTGTTTTGGGATTAATTCTGAATTAGTCTTTCTTTGCCTTTTTGCTTGAATCATTCGAGACGATTGAACTCTCTTCCTAACTTTGGCAGATTCTTCAGCAATTTTTTCATCTGCTAATTTTTCATATTTAACTCTGGGGACATCAATATGGATATCTATTCTATCAAGCAAGGGCCCTGAAACTCTTTTTTGGTATCGAAGAATCTGAGTTGGAGCACAGATACATGATTTGACCGGATCACCTAGATATCCACAGGGGCAGGGATTTTGAGCGGCCACTAGAATAAACTGGGCTGGATAAGAAATAGATCCCTGGGCTCGAGAAACGGTAATCACACCGTCCTCCAGCGGTTGTCGTAGTGCCTCTAAAACCGACCTGGGAAACTCGGCAAATTCGTCCATAAATAAAACACCCCTGTGGGCCAGGGTGATTTCACCTGGTTTTGGAAAAGTTCCACCGCCAACGAGAGCAATATTAGAAGTTGTATGATGCGGGGATCTAAAGGGTCGAATATTAATAAATGGTTCGTGGCTTGAAAGTAACCCGGCGACAGAATAAATCTTGGTTACTTCTAAAACTTCTTCATCTAAAAGATTTGGTAAAATTGATGGAATAGTTCTCGCTAAAAGAGTTTTTCCTGAACCGGGCGGGCCGATCATTAATATATTATGACTTCCTGCGGCAGCAATTTCTAATGCTCGTTTCGCCTGCTCTTGTCCTTTGACGTAAGCCATATCATATTCGTATTTTTGCTTTGAAATATTATTATATTTTTTTAGATAGAAAGGTAAATTTTTTTCTTTTTTAAAAAAATAAATTAGGTCTTTTAAACTTTTCGCCGGCAAAATTTTTATACCCTTAACTAAGGATGCTTCATCTTTATTATCGTCGGGTAGGATTATTTGGGGAAATTTTTTAGCCAAAGAACTGGCAATGGGTAAAATACCGTTAATATGTCTTAGGTTCCCGTTAAGCGCTAATTCGCCCACAAGCATTATTTCGTCGGAAATTTTCGGTATTTTTTCATCTGCAAGTAAAATACCTAAGGCGATTGGTAAATCGTATGCGGGTCCTTCTTTTTTAATATCTGCTGGCGCTAAATTAACGGTAATTCTTTTGGTAGGAAAATCCACTCCGGAGTTTTTTATTGCCGATCTGACTCTTTCTTTTGATTCTTCGACGGCCTTGCCCGGAAGTCCGACAATTGTAAAAGAAGGCAAGCCGTTAGAAATATCAACCTCGACTTCCACCGGCATTGCCTCAAGTCCGACAACCGCGGCTGAATTGACTTTGGCTAAAGACAAAATCCCTCCTATTATCTTAATGGCTCAGACGGTGTGAGCCATTCGACCTCGCTCACGGTAAACCATTCAATAAGGAAAACTTTTTTACTTCTTTAAAAACTTATGGGTCAACTTTTCCGCATCTTCATAGCGCGAGACCCATTTAATATCTTTATTTTTCTTAAACCAGGTTTCTTGACGGCGGACATAAGAATGGGTATTATTTTTAATATTTAATATAGATTCTTTCAATGTTGTTTTCCCTCTAAGGTAATCTATAATTTCCTTATAGCCGATTGTGTTAAAAGCCGGTAAATCTGATTGATATTTTTTTATCAAACCGCGGACCTCTTCGACTAGCCCATCTTTTACCATTTGTTCTACCCGAGCATCAATTTTAGAGTAAATTGTTTCACGATCAGTTTTTATCCCGATGATTAAAGTTTTAAACTTTGGTTTGAGTTTTTTTTGAAATTCACTAAATGGTTTTTTGGATAGAATCGAAACTTCTAAAGCCCTGATGACTCGACGTTTATTTTTAGGATCAATTTTATCAGCCGCGGCTAAGTCAATTTTTTTTAATTTCTCATATAAAGTGTTTTCGGATAATTTCTCTAACTTTTTTCTTAATTCGTCACTTTCTTTTTTAACGCCGGGCAAAATATATCCATACAATACGGCATATAAATACAGCCCTGTGCCCCCGGCGATTATGGGCAAAGATTTCATGCTAAAATATTGATTTACTAAATTAGACGCCAGTTGCTGATAATCCCAAACTGTAAATTTTTCAAATGGCTCAATAATATCAATTAAATCTTGTCTAAAAGATTTGTCTTTACCGGTACCGATATCAAAACCTCTATAAATTTGACGAGAGTCAGCCGAAATGACTTTTCCGTTGAACTTCAGAGCAAGTTTTTTTGCCCATTCGGTTTTACCGGAGGCTGTTGGACCAACAATAGCAATAATTTTATTAGATTTTTTTGACATTTAAACTATTCAAATATTTATATAGTTCTTCAACCGCAAATCTTGTATCAATTTGTTTTTCTATCCCCGAACGCTTAGCTTTCATAAAATTTGGCAAATAAGATGCCCGGGCTCTAATAATTCTTTCAGATTTGTATTCTTGCGAAAAACCAATGATTGCTGTTGCTAACACAATTATTGAAAGAACCAAACCGTTTTTTAAGTCCCCCAAAAAGAAAGACAAAATTGCTGCAAAAATTAGCATCAGTATTAGCACTTCAAAGAATTGCCGAAAAAATATTTTTAAATAGGGGATAGGGGTACGCGAAAATATTGAATTAAATCCAAAACTCCATAACCCTTTATCGGCTTCAAAATCGTCCAATCCTTCTTTTTGAGAACCGAGGTTTCTTAAAATATCCGAGCTACTCCTCTGCCAAGGTTTTTGAATCTTTTCCATCTTCCTCCTGAGATTTCTTTTCTTGACGAATGGATTTTTCTTTTATAATATCTTGCAATTTAAAAATTGACCGGCCTGATTTTTTAACTTCTTTCTTGGATTCCGTCTTTTTCTTTAAGTCTTCTTCGATTATATCGTAATCATTATTCATACTTGGTGCCCGCGGAGGGACTTGAACCCCCAAAGCCTTGCGGCCACTAGGTCCTAAGCCTAGCGCGTCTACCATTTCGCCACGCGGGCATTTTGATTAAATTTTACAATTTATATTATTCGCCAATTGTGATTAAATCCTTTAGACTCTCAAAACTTTTATCGCCGATACCCTTAATATTTTTAATTTCTTCAATCGTCTTAAAGCCAGCGTTTTGTTCACGATAAGCGATAATATCAGCGGACCTGGCAGGGCCAATATTTGGCAATGAATCCAGTTCTTCGACTGTCGCCGTATTAATATTTATTTTATCGCCTATATTTGCCGACTCTCCGGCAACTATTTTTGGCGCTTGATCACTTAACTGCTGTCTGAGTAATTCATTTTGTTGTCTTAATTCAGCAATGGTTTGATTTTCTGTGTTTAATTTAGTCCGATGACTTTTTTCCCACCAGATTAAACCAAAACCAGCCAAAATAATCACCATTAAGCCGCTTACAATATACCATTGATATTTTTTGAAAAATATATCCATCCCTCTCCTTATTCCAAATGTCTTTGAGTTTCATATTCTTTTAGTTTAGCGGTTAATTTTGGATATTTTTCTATTCCTTGGGTAACAATTTTTTCGGCTAAGATTCTCGTCCGCTTGATTAAAACTATATCAGATAAGGAGGCGATTTTCAAGTCCGGTAAACCAGATTGGCGAATCCCAACAAATTCGCCAGGGCCACGCATTTGTAAATCAATTTCCGCTAGCTGGAAGCCATTATTACAATTGACCATTGCGTCCAATCTTTCTTTAGTATTTTCTGACGGATCTTCGGAAAATAAAAAACAAAATGACTGATATTGTCCGCGACCGACACGACCACGAAATTGATGAAGTTGGGCTAGTCCGAATCGGTCTGCCCCCTCGATCATCATCACAGTTGCGTTTGCAATATCAATCCCCACCTCCACGACGGCAGTAGATACCAAAATATCCAATTTGCCTTGCGCAAATTTTCTCATTATTTCTGCTTTTTCTTTTGATTGCAATTTGCCATGTAATAGACCAATTTTAAGATCCGGAAAAATATTTCTTGAAAGTTTTTCAAATTCTTGAACGGCTGATTTACGATCAGCCTCGAATAAATTTATCATGTTTTTTTCTTTGGCTTCGATGAGCGGGCAGATAACAAAAACTTGACGACCATTTTTAATTTGATCTTTTATAAATTCATAAGCCTTTTGACGTTCCTCCGGCTTAACAACTCTTGTGATAATTTTTTTACGATTACGTGGCATCTCGTCAATAATTGAAATGTCCAGATCACCATAAAGTGTTAAGGCAAGTGTTCGTGGAATTGGCGTTGCCGTCATAGAAAGCAAATGAGGTATTAAATTTCCCTGGTTTCTTAAATGAGCCCTTTGTTTTACCCCAAATCTATGTTGTTCATCAATAATAATCAAACCTAACCTATTGAAAGACAGATTTTTCTGTAATAAAGCGTGAGTGCCAATTATTAAATCATCCTTTCGGAGATCGGCTTTTTTATTAGCGGATGTGAATAGACCAACTCTAATTTTTGAGAGCGCCAAAGTTTTTGAAACATTCTGAAAATGTTGGTTGGCTAAAATTTCTGTTGGGGCCAGCCAGACGCTTTGAGAATTATTATTCTTCGCGACTAAAACAGCCATTGTGGCAACAACAGTTTTCCCGGAACCGACATCACCCTCAAGTAATCTATTCATGGGAATTTTCCTATTTAAATCTTTAATTATCTCCCAGGCAGACCTTCGTTGGGCATCAGTCAGTTGGAAAGGAAGGTGTAAAACAAAATCCTGCAGGAGTTTCTCGTCAGTTTCCATCTTGGGAGCATTTTCGGTAGCGAGTTCTTTTTTTATTTTCGACATTCTTAAAGAAATTAAGAACAGTTCATCAAACCCTAATCTTTTTTTTGCAATTTGAATATCTTGTGTTTTGTAGGGAAAATGAACATTCTTTAAGGCATTTGAGAGATCTATTAAGTCTTCACTTTTTAAAATATCGGGCGGTAAAAAATCATCAATTAGATTATCTAATTGGGAAATTATAGGTTTAATTATTTTCCTAAGATATTTGCTCGTTAGCCCTGCTGTCTCAGCATAAATAGATAATATAATCGGGTCCTTCTCATATTGGAATACATTCAAAGTTTTTACATTTTGGTTACGATCGAAGCCAACTCTACCGGCGAATAGCCACTCAGAACCAAGCGTTAATATCTTCATCAAGAATGCTTGGTTAAACCAAATAGCTTTTATTTGTCCTGAATCGTCCGTCAATATTGCTTCAATAATGCTCATCCATTTGCGACGCGTCCGTGATTGTTTTATTTGAAAAACTTTTGCTTTAATAATTACATCTTGCCCAATCTGTAGTTTTCTAATTTCTTGAGGTTTGGAAAAATCATCCCATCTTTTCGGAAAATAAAAAAGAAGGTCACGGACAGTCTTAATCCCTAACCTTTGTAATTTCTCCGCCATTATCGGCCCAACACCGTTAAGATATTGGACTTGAGTTTTAAGTTCGAGCATCTTTGTTGCCAACTGCTCTTTGACTTTTTTGGGAAAGCCAAGCGTTTAAACGCTCATATGAAGAGCTAATTATTTGATTAGGATCAGCATTGCACGATTCCAGTGTCCTTAATATTTTTGAAACTTTTTTCCAAAAATTATATCTGACCCCTAAAGGATAATGCAAATTCTCTTCGGGGCCCTCAATTTTTTCCTTTATTTCATTTGGGAGATTTTGGTGATACTCCCATAAAGTATGTGCATCAGTCCCGATAAAAATAGGTACCCCAGCTTCAATAGTTCTAATAATTAACCATTCAGGCATTGGCGCATTAATGTTTATTTCCAATGCGGTATTTGTATCTCTTGCTTGTAAAAGGATTTTATCCCAATCCATCTGGGTTAACGTTTCGTAAGGTACATTGCGATTTAAGTGTCCAATCACATCGATATGAGGATTAGCCATTAGCCCCATATACATTTTTGTTAATTCTTCGGCATTAGGGTTTCCGTTTTTTTCGGGAAATACTTTTTTTAGATCATGTTTCGAAGCAACGACAAAATCCATTTGCTCAAGAACTTCCTGTGGTACATTTACCCCCCAATATTTTTCATCATCACCTTTGCCATCATCACAAATAATATCTGCTTCGACCCCGCTAATTAGATGCGGATAACCAATGCCCTTATCGCGTTGAATTTGTGAAAATTCATGAATTTTATTTTGATGTTCTAAAAGCGCATTACCATCAACTTTTTCAGGGTTTCCGGCATCTGACGGGTGCTCAACAAATATGATAAACTCCATACCGCTTTCACCCTCTTTCATTTCCTCCAAAACATATTTAAAAATTTGTTCAAAAGTATAATCCGCCTCGTGCCTGGTTGACGGATTACTAAAAACCGTATGTTCATGACTATCGCCAGCCATATATTTTTGAATAAGTTCTTTTAATGTTACTCTGCGTTCGGCACTTTCGATATTTGTTAATGTTTCACTCATTTGACTCCTGCCAATATTGATAAATTATTGGTAATGTTTCTTTGGCTTCTTTGGAATCATCTGACCATTCCGATGTGAATGACGATGCTAAAGAACACAATATTTGTAAATAATAATAAGCTGAATAAATTTTAAAATTATTTTGGCTATATTTTAGATTATAATTTGCAAGAAATATATTTTTACAATTATCATATTTTTTAATATCCCCAAAACGAGTAAGCATAACTTTAAATTGAGTTAAAAACTTGGCAACATCTAAACTTGGATTTCCCAGCTGACTATCGTTAAAGTCAATGACAAATATTTTTTTATTATCAATAATAATATTGGTTGGTTGATAATCACAGTGGATTAAAGATTGCTCTTCATTTTCTAATTTTCCTTTTAACTCTTTTAAAATATTATCGCCTTGTTTTGCCAAGTCCGGGTAAAATTTACCTAATGCTTCGAAGTTAAAATAAACTTCGTGTGTGGGTAAGGGCTCTTCAAAATCAACTTTTAATAAATGAAGTTTTCTAAGCCATTGACCTGATAGGGCAATTTTTTCTTCTAAATTTTGGTCTTTAAGTTGATCGATTAGAAGACCGCCTTCAATGTTTTCGTAGACAACCAGATTATATTCTGGGTCATAAAAGTAAACTTTGGGGATAAGGTAAATCGGCCCAGAAAAATCATCTTTAATAAGTTTCATAACATGATAAGCCCTAATCCGGGTTTCTTCGCTTGACGCATTAAGGCGAATAATTTTTGTCAGATTATTATCGCGGATTTCATACCTTAAGGCATATGTCTTCGGAGACAAAACTAAATGCCTTTCAATTTTTTCTATCTTGAAATTAGGACTTAAACCACACTCACTCTCGTACTTTAACAATAATATCTGAGCTTTCTCATAGTCTAACAAATTATCTAAATTATTTACTTTCATCCCGTGCCTTTAAAAATTGTTTATGATTTTGAATTGCCTTTTTATATAACCACAAATATTTTTTCGTCGAAGACGTCCAAGAAAAATCCTCTTTCATAGCGTTTGTTTGCATTTTTCGCCAATGATCTTTTTGATTGTAATAAACGTCTACGGCTCTTCGAATTGCCCATAGAAAGGCATTTTTATCATAATGGCGGAAAACAAAGCCCGTGGTTCCATCTGTCACTGTGTCTGCTAAACCTCCTGTGTGTCTTACAATCGGGATTGTCCCAAAACGCATGGCAATTATTTGTGACAAGCCACACGGTTCAAAACGAGAAGGCATTAAAAGCATGTCTGAGCCGGCGTAAATTGTTTGAGCTAAATCTGCATCAAACCTCATTTCGGCAGCCACGGCTTTTGGGTATTCTTTCTCAGCCTTAATAAATATTTTTTCAATTGATTCTGCACCTGATCCTAAAATAATAAATTGCGCTCCCATATCTGTTAGTTCTTTCAGAACGTCGTCAATTAAATCTAAACCTTTTTGATGCGTAAGCCTAGTAATTGCACAGATTAATGGTAAATCTGGAGATTGAGTTAAGCCAAATTTTTTTTGTAAGATTAATTTATTTTCAACCTTTTTGTCTAAATTTTCGATCCAATATTTTACCGGTGTATCTGGATTTGTTCGCGGGTCAAAGTTCGAATAATCTATTCCATTCAAAATACCCGTGAAGTTCTTCTTTTTAAATCTAAGCAATTTTTGCAAACCAAAACCATATTTCTTTGTTAATAATTCTCTGGCATAATTTGGTGAAACCGTATTTATCATATCCGAATTTAAAATTGCCTCTCCCAAAATATTAATTTCATCTGAAGGGTTAAACTTACTTACTCTTTTAAACTGAGATTTTTTCAGCCCAAATAATTTTGCGGATTTATAATCCAATTTTCCTTGGTAAGCAATGTTGTGGACCGTTAAAACTACGGAAGTATCTTTAAAAAATGCATTATCCAGATATGTCGTTTTAAGCCACTTGGGGATCAAGCCCATCATCCAGTCTTGAATATGAATAATATCTGGCTTCCAATCCATGGCTTTAACAAGTTCGATTGCAGCCTTGGAAAAATAGACGAATGGAATGTGGGTATCTCTACCTTGGACATTATGATCGTAAACATCTTCGCCAACAAATAATTCAGGCATGTCTAGTAGATATACAGGGATGATAGTTCCCGGTAAGTAGGTTTTATAAACATCCATTTTTTCAGAGTGATTATTAGGCATTTTTAATTTGATATCATTCATGATTTGTTCGGCCGGAAATTTTTCCATGTTTATTGATTTATATTTTGGTAAGACGATTCTAACTTCCATATGATAGTCCCTGGCTAATACTTTCGGTAAAGAACCGGCCACATCACCAAGACCACCCGCTTTAGCCAGCGGAGCTGCTTCAGAAGTTACAAATAAAACTTTTAGCCTATCTTTATACTTTATTTTAGCCATTCCCCTCCTTTAATACCCATGTGGATGTTTTTTACGCCACTGCCAATCGGTTTTTAAAATAATATCTAAATCTGAATATTGGGGCTCCCATTTGAGACTATCTTTCGCTTTTTGGGCTATGGCGACAGAGATGGGAATATCGCCAGGTCTTCTTGCTGCGAATTTAATATTTATTTTTTCACCGATTATTTCACTAGCTTTATTAACGACCCCTTGAACTGTAAATCCCGATCCCGATCCAAGGTTGAAAATTTCTCCTGAATAATTATCAAGATGTTCTAATGCGAGAATGTGTGCCCGGGAAATATCTTCTACATGCAAAAAATCTCTAATTGTCGTTCCGTCCGAAGTATCATAATCATTACCATAAATTGTGAATATATTATTTTGTCCAAGACCGACTTTAATGATATTTGAAATCAAATCTTCATTTGTAATACTCGATTTTCCTAAATTTCCATCAATATCTGAACCGCCAACATTAAAATAGCGGAAAATAATATGCTTTAGATTATTAACTTTACTTAAATATTTTTCGAAATCTAGTTTTGTCTGACCGTAGGGGCTTTGAGGATTGGTCGGGTGATTTTCATCTATCGGCGTATATTTAGGCGTCCCGTAAACTACACAACTTGATGAAAAAATTATTTTTTGGACACCATGTTTGGACATCGCGTCTACGAGATTTATACTATTGAGATAATTTTCTTGATGGTATCGCTCTGGGCATTTCATCGACTCTTCCACACTAACTAAAGCCGCGAAATGCATAACACTGTCTATCTCCTTGTCGGTAAAAATCCCATCTAACTGCTGAGCGTTGTTTAAATCAGCCCTTATAAATTCTAAATTTTTAAATTTCCTTTGAAGAATCTTGATAGGCTCGATAAATCCGCGTGAAAGATTATCTATCACCAATACCCGATATCCCTTTTTTAATAAATTTTTTACCGTATGGCTGCCAATATAACCAGCCCCGCCAGTAACAAGAATTTTTCCTTTAGGCATTTTTATTTCTCCAGTCGGTGATTACTTTTTCGTAAATTTTTTCATAACCTTCAACCATCTTTTCATTGGAAAAATTATCAGTCACGTGTTTTCGGCAATTTTTACGTATTTTGTGATAATCATTTTTACTCATTTGATATAGCTCGTTAATCTTCTCAGTCATACAATTGATACTATCGCTCGGACATACAAAACCCGTTACGCGGTCTCTAACGACTTCGGATACCGCACCTTTGTTAAAGGCTATCACTGGTGTTCCGCAAGCCATAGCCTCGGTCATAACGAGTCCAAATGACTCAACCCAACGTATTGGCAATAATAGAGCAAAAGATTGCTGATAAATAGGGCTCATTTTGTCATATCGGATATGTCCTAAATACTTTATTTTTTCACCGTCAATGAGAGGTTTAATTTCACGATATATTTTTTCACCGTCTAAATTTTTTACAATGTCACCCGCGATTAATAAAGGTTTATTCAATTTATGCGCAATTTCTACAGCAATATCAATACCTTTCCTTCGATCCATCCTGCCAGCGAAAAGTAGACTTTCGCCTCCATCTGAAAATGAATAATTATTTGTATCTACCCCGTTATAAACCGTACCAGCCCAGTTTAGATTACCAAAAACTTCTCTTTGGGCATTTGAGATTGAAACAAAATAACAACTTTTTGAAAATTTTTCCAAACGTTGTTTATCAATTTCCGAACTGACTTCTCTTTCTGTATCATGAAAGGTAAAAACGGCGGGCACATTGATCAGGGGCGTAAAATACAACTCATGTCTGGGATTATGCGAATGGACAATATCAAAATTATTTTTTTGAATATATTCGAAAGCGATTGAATCAAGTAATAACTGATATTGGGCATCCTGCATAAAATAACTTTCGAGGTTCTCAGATCTTTTTTGCTTAAAATCTTTTTCACTCGCAAAATCCTCATAAAGCGACTTTGTTCCCGAGGTAATTAATCTAGCGCTTGTTTTAGTTCCCTCGGGAGCAAATAAAGTTACGTCATGACCTTTTTTAACTAAACCCTCGGTCAGATCATTTATAATTATCCCCGGCGCAAAAATTAATTCCTTCGGAGAAGGTAAGGGTTTTCGGTTTGAGGCAATCATGGCAATTTTCATTTTTTTATTCCATTAGTATTAAAATTGTCTACAATTTCCAAATATTTTTTAGCCATAACTTCAGATGAAAAATTATTTTTAGTAAATTCATGACATGTCTGGCGATTTAATTCGTAGGCCTCTTTAGTTTTTTCAATTAAACTCTCAAAGTTATCGACTAAAAATCCATTGATGCCATTTTCAATTATCTCTTTAGTCCCTCCGGATGGATAAGCCACCACCGGCGTTCCACACATTGTTAACTCGATTGGTGTAACTGGGCAAGCTTCACGAATCTTAGTCGGGAAAATTGCAACTTTTGCTTTCTGAAAATATGGGAGTTTATCAGTGTAATTTATCTCTCCAAGGTATTTAACAATTTTATTATCAATATGATCTTTAATATTCTCCTCAAAATAATCTTGATCACGAATCTTACCCATTAATATAATTTTAGAATTGATCGCTTGGGCTACTTTTATTGCTTCTAAGGGATTTTTATGGGCTCCGATAGTCCCGACCCAAAGGATAAATTCATCAGTATCTTTTGAAAAAGGATATTTATCAGGATCAATACCATTATGAACTGTACCAACAAAATTTTTTACCCCCGGGTAATCTGCCCTTTGATCATCGGAAATAGAAATGAATAGACTATTAGGAAATTTTTTTATCACATCGATATGCTCACTTAAAATTGGTAGGTGAAAAATATTAAAAATGGGCGTTCTAATCTTATCGAAAATCAGCAAAGGTAATAATTCAGTAGCCCTTGTATGGTTAAAGATACAATCAAAATTTTGTTGGTCATTAATAATTTTCTCAAGAACATTGATCATATACGAAGTTTCCAGTCTCAATTTTCTTGATGCTTCCATATTAACGGGGTCGATGGCTATTTCGCTTAGGCTTTTAGGAAATATTTTATTATAACTGATACCTGAAATATTATTTTCACCCGCCCCAAAAAGATGGACCTCGTGACCCATTTTTACTAAGGCCTCTATTTTATAGGCTAGAATAATTTCCAAACCTCCCTGGCGTTCTGGAGGTATTGTATTTACTGGCGGAGCAATAATTGCTATTTTCATAATTTCTCCTTCAAAATTACTATCCTTGGGACAAATTAGGTAAAGTTTTCTCGCTTTCGCTCGAAAATCACTACTTATAATTTTCTTGAGGTAAAGTTTTCTCGCTTTCGCTCGAAAATAATTTCGCGCCAACAACTTGTTGGGCTTGTAACCATTGATTTAATCGCGCCTGAATAAGTTGGCTTATACTCTCTGCTTGTTCTCGATTCATTTCAGGAATTCCCTCCCACTCTTCGGGTCTTTCGGATTTTGACCTAGATGGCAAACTGACATATTTATCTGGAGAGTCTGTAGCATAATAGTGTCCATGCGCAGCCCATCCACCCTTTTCCGGCCCCATCCAAGGTCCTCTCCCCAACGCAGTTTTAGTTTGTTTCCTCTTATCTTCCATTTTTTCAGGATCAGATTCTTCCAAATATCTTTCGTCAACGCGGCGGCCTGGTTTATCTGGTGAAACATCGAGGGGAGCAAAGCCCCAATTTCCGCTGAAATGAATATCACCGTTAAAAAATTCGCCCTGTTCTTCCAATATTTGTTTAACCCCCATATTAGGTGTCCAAAAATCATCGCGTGGTGCTTCAGACCAGTGTTGGTGCAAGGGACTTAGAACTAAATGAACACCCTTGATGTGAGGTTGCATAACAACTGTAAGTTCATATTTATCAGACATCCACGCTGTGTATGCCTGCCAAGGCCACGGTCCTTCTACGCCTTTCTCGCGTTGGTTGATAAATTCTTGTTTTTGCGGGTCAACCGCATTTACACCATTTTTGAAAAGAGTAATATGCTCCCCTGCACTTCCCCATTTGGGAATATAAAGTTCAAGGGTTCTTTGCAACTTCTCGCGCTCTTGTTCGTCTAGGTTTTGGATTTCTCTCTCGCTAGGTTCTCGAATATTAACTGGTTTCCCCCAGGCTTCGGCAGATTGAGGATGACGTCCCCAAACATTTAGGCCACGTTCAACGCCTGGGTGGGCATTGTCTTGAATATTTGCCCAAAATTCCTCTGTAAATCTCCCCTCGGCTACTACCTTTGCAACTGCCAAGGAAAACCAAGCCGCTCTCGCTTCTCCCAAAACGGTTTCTTCCTTTGGATCAACAACTAATTGTACGCCTTCTTCTATCGGAATACCTTGTTTTTTTGAATGATAAATATCAACATAAGCATTCTCGTAAAGTTCTTCACGGCCGGGAAAATTCTCACCCGATTCAGCCTCTGTTGGCCTACCTAATCCTGTTTCCATTTTGAATCTCCTTAAGGTCTAATCTTGAACCTTTAATTTCAATCCTCTCTTGCTCAATATCAACAGGCAGTTTCATCCTCTTCAATCGTTCTTGGCTTGTTCTAAATGCGTGCTCATAATATTCATGAAAACGTTGAGCGATTTTTGTCCAGTTGAATTTCTCTTCGACAATTTTTCGGGCTTCTTCACCCATTTTTTTTCTTATATCTTCATTTTTTAGTAAAAAATTTACTTTCTCGGCGATTGCTTTAGCGCTTCTTGCTCTAACTAAAAATCCGTTTACATTGTTTTTAACCGCCAGTGGAATTCCGCCTTTTTTTGATGCGACGACCGGGGTCGATGATGCCATGGCTTCTAAAGCTACCAAACCGAGCGGTTCTTCCCAAATAGATGGGAAAACCAATACATCTGCGCGTCTATAAAACTCTTTTAATTCTTTATCATCGTTTGCCCCAAAATATCCCATGAAATGAACATTTTTAACCTTTAATTCATCCACTAAAGCCTTGAGTTTACTTTCTTCCTCTCCGCCCCCAATAATAAATATCTCCGCTTTAATTTTTAAAGCCGCTTTAATTAAATATTGAACTCCTTTTTTATAAGTTAATTTTCCAGAAAAAATTACGACTCGTTTACCGCCCAGATTATATTTTTTATTAATAATTTTTATTGGCTCTAACCTTGAGTAGCTTTCATAATCAACTCCCCCAGGAATTATTCTCATTTTATTTATTATTCCATGTTGGCCATATCTGCCATATATTCTTAGTAACCACTTTTTAGTATCACCCGAAACAGCCGTAATCATCGAGGCGCGGCAAAGAGCATCTCTTGTAAGAGGAATCCAGCTTTTATTTTCACTCGCGGTTAAAAGTTCTGTTCCGTGAGTTGTAACAACATAGAAAATACCATAAATCGAACTTAGGTAATTTGCGATCCAACTAAAGTAAAGCGCGTGGTGGACGTGAATTACATCGGGCTTGAAATCATTAACAACTTTAATAATTTGATTAAATGACTCGATATAAAGTTCATCAATGTTTTGTCTCGAAAGATTTGAGTAAAGTTTCGCATCCGGCCAATCAGGGTGCCCAGTCGACGCGGCGTGGAAAGGCATTTTATAATAATATAAATTGATCCCGTTAATTTTATTTTTCAGATCAGGACAAAAAATTGCCAGTTGATCATCTGGGTAGAGAATCTTTAACTTTTCCGATAATTTGCGCACATAGGTTCCACTTCCACTTCCGAAAAGTGGATACTTCAGAAGCATTAGAATTTTCATAGCAACTTTACTAGCCCTCACTTAAATTGAATATTTTAACTTACTTTCTTTAAAAATTGGGCCGCCAGTTCTGGCGAAACCACATCAATTACAATTCCGGAACCCATTTCGTACCCACCGAATTTACTTACTCTTGGCGCAATTTCCATATGCCAATGATAAAAGTTGCCGACATGATCTTGCCGGGGCGAAGTGTGTATCCACCAGTTAAATGGCGGGAAACGTAAGGTTTTATTAAGCATCCCCAATACCTCATATATAACTCTGGCCATATTTTCTCTTTCGCCCGCGGGGATTGTTTCAAATGAAAGCTGATGTTTTTTAGGCAATATCCAAATCTCGAATGGAAATCTGGCGGCAAAGAAGGTAAAAGCGAGAAAATCATTGTTTTCGGCAACAACTCGAATGTTCCGGCTTTTTTCTTCTTCGACCATAGCACAAAAAACGCACTTACCTTTGTCGGCATAAAAAAGTTTCGATCCATTTACTTCGTCTTCTACTAAGTTTGGGATAACAGACGAAGCAAAAAACTGTGAATGTGGATGTTCAATTGAAGCGGCGGCCTCTGGACCCAAATGATAGGCATAGAATATTCAATACACGGATCTTTCTGGTAATACAGATATCTGTTTTGATAAACGCCTAATAGTTCATTAATTAATTCCCAGCCACCTTCATAAATTTCTGTTTCGTGTTTTTTTAAAACAATTACTTCATGACCCCCGACAGCCTTTGTTGAAAAGTAAAAATCCCCACCCTCTTCAATAATTTCTTCGTCTTGTGTAAAAGCGGGATATTTATTGGGAATTACGTAGACGTTTTCTGTCTCGGCATCCTTAATAGAAAATTTATAGGCACTTTCGGAACCCGTAAAACAAAAGGGGCATTTGGCATCGATGTGTCTTTTCGGCGCAGATGCCATGACAAAATCTTCTGGACGCTTCGCCCTTTCCGGAGCGATAACCACCCATTTCCCAGTAACAATGTTTTGACGTAATTTCGGCAAGGTTCCTCCTCGTAAATTTATCCTATTTTATTCCTTCTTCAACATATTTATGAAAATGTGCAATTGCGAGTGCCAAAGCATCTGCTGCATCATCAAAACCTGATTTTTTTCCTAAACCGATCTCGCGACCTGGTTTTAGGGCTTTTCGAACTTCGTTAAGAACTTCTTCTTTCTCAGAACGACCGTACCCAGTAACTGCCAATTTCACTTGAGGTGGGGTATATTCGAAAGTCTGCAAAGCCAAACCTTTTTTCGCACAGGCAAGTAAAATTACTCCCCTTGCTTCCGCAATTCTCATGGCAGTTTTTTGATTACGTGAAATAAAAAGCAACTCAATTGCTATCTGATCAGGCTTATATTTCTCTATCAAATTTATTATATCATTAAAAACCCTATTTAAACGTTCTGCATCGGTTTTTAGTTTATCGGTTTCATTGCATCCGTGTGCCACCCATAAAAGTGAACCGTCCTTATTTGAAATATCAATCACCCCGTAACCGCAGCGGGCGGTTCCAGGATCTATGCCTAATATTCTCAAGGTGTCTCCTTTGCCCTTAAATCATTCGAAGGATTTTTAATATTTATATCGAGATTTGTCGAGATGTCAAAATTTGGATAAACACCGGTAACACCGTCAATATTTTCTAATTCTTCTAAAAGGTTTAATATTTTTTGCCCCGCTTCTTGGGAAATCTCAATCGTATTCTTGGGCTCCCAAGAAAGGCCTGCTTCCTTAACTTCCAAGTTCTCCTCCTCAAGAATTTCTTTAATTTTTTCCAATTTTGCCGGGTCAGTATAAGATACCAACACATCTTGTTCATCTTGATAGTCTTGAACCCCAGAGTCAATAATTTTTAGTTCAATATCTTCGCGATTTTTGCCAGATAAACCTATAATAATCTTCCCCATCCGATCAAACATATATGTCACTGCGCCCGAACCGGCTAGTTTACCCCTATATTTATTTAAAATTCCTCGGATTTCAGAAATAGTTCGGTTTTTATTATCGGTTGCCCCCTCAACTAATATCCCAATATTTGATGGTCCAAGGGCTTCAAACAAAAATTCCTCAATTGATTGTTCTCCAAGTTCCCCTGTGCCCCGTTTAACAGCCCGATCGATATTTTCCTTAGGCATATTTGCACTACGCGCCTTTTCAATAGCCATTTTCAAGGTAAAATTTGAATTTGGATCGCTTCCTTTTTTAGCCGCCAAAATTATAGTATTTGTCAATTTGCTAAAAACAGCCCCGCGTTTTACATCGGCAGCGCCTTTTTGTCTCTTTATTTGTGACCACTTAGAATGTCCTGACATATTCTTTCGTCTCGATTTGTGTCCTGCTTGCCCCGTATAATCCGCGCTGCCTTACAGAACGCAGTTCTGTAAGGCAGTAAGAATTTATGCGGGGGCATTATCTCCTTTTTGTCCTTTAGTTTCTTTTGTAATTATATAATTTAAAATGTGTTTCTTCAATGATGAAGTAACTTAAAAATGATAATATTAGAATGATGAAAAAATTTATTACATGTTTAATTTTTCTTATTATGTTATTTGGAGCAATATTTGGTCTCTACTATTATCTATTTTTATATAATAATTGTCATGTTCCGATAAAATATAGTGTTGACAATGTTGATAGCCGCTTTAAAATTACTAAAAATGAAGTTGCTGAAATTACCCTTATGGCTGGGACAAATTGGAATGCCCGGACGAGTGATAATCTGTTTGTTTATGATGAAAATTCAAATTTAAAAATAAATTTAGTATATGATAGACGGCAGGAAGAAGTCGATAAAATGAATAACGATGTGAAAACGCTGACCAATTCACGAACTACAATTGATAATTTCGCCCAAGAATATGATGCTTTACTTACAAGCTATGTGCAAGATTTATCAGCCTATAATCAAGAAGTGGATGATTGGAGTTCCAAGGGAGGCGCTCCGCCGGATGTTTATGCACGATTACAAAAAGAAAAGGCAGACATAGAGTCTAGAAGAGTAATATTAATTGATATGGCTAGAACCCTTAATTTACAGACTCAGACTTTTAATAATAATCTTGATAGCCTTAAAAATGAGGTTGACAAAAGAAAAAATATTATTGTTACTCAGGGACTATATGACTCGACCTCAAATTCGATTACAATATATACTTTCGGGAATGAAGATGAATTAAAATTAGTTTTAATGCATGAGCTTGGTCATTCATTAGGCCTTGGTCATGCTCAAAATATGACCTCCATAATGTTTGAATTACTCGATCAGCAGGATTTAAAAAATCCAACGCTAACTTCCGAAGACATTGCCCTACTTCAAAATCAATGCCATCTTAATTATCGTTCATTTCCTATTCTCGACCGGCTGATTAAACGATTTGAATTTGACACTCCGTCACATCACTATTCTTTCAGCCAGAACCAATAGGAATTGATTAATTCTTCTTGAAGTTTATATGTATCCGCATGCGAAAGAACGCCTAGATATGAATTGAATGATTGAGATAAGGTTTCTTTTTTAATTAAACCATCTTTATATTCGATTATTCTTTTTCGCAATTTTTTAGTGATTCTTCTCTTGGTTTCGCTTCTCAAAAGCCGATATTTCGGCAATGAGACATATCCTAAAAAATCTATTCCTTGTTTAAATTTCCGAATAGATATTTTGTTAGGATGAATTGCTAATTTCAATTTATTTTTTAAAAAGTCCTCAATATTCGGAATAATGCCTTCTAAATAATTTTTCTGACCCGAAATAATTACGAAGTCATCAGCATAACGAGCATAATACTTTATCCTTAGATCATGTTTAATAAAATAATCAAATTCATTCAGATATATATTTGCAAAAAGCTGGGAAGTTAGATTACCGATCGGGAAACCTATACCAATTTGACCCCACGTCGCAAGTGGGGTCAAATTGGTTAAACTGCGGCGCGAAAATACTCTCTCTCTCTCTCTCTCTCTCTCTCGATTGGGTTGGCGGAAAACTTTCAATAATTTCTTTTAAAAGCCCAATTGTGTTATCATCCTTAATTCTTTTGGTTATAATTGAAAGCAAAATTTTGTGATCAACCGAGTCAAAAAATTTCTTAATGTCGCATTTGAGAGCAAAACAGGGCCTACGGCTGTTTCTGCTTACCTTATTTAAAAAATAGGCCAAAGAATTTACTCCTTTGTGAGTTCCCTTATTAATCCGACAAGAAAAGGAATGGGTAATAAAAGATGGCTCAAAAAGCGGATTTAACACCCTAAAAACTGCGTGGTGTAAAACCCTATCTCTAACGGTTGCTTTATGAATTTTCCGCTGTTTTGGATCGCAAATATTAAACGAGGTATAGACGCCATGTTTATATCTGTGATACTTTAAATCACGGTGAAGTTTTAAGATATTTGGTTCTAAATTCCATTCAAACTCCAAAACGTCTTTTTTCTTGGATTTATCTTTTTTAAATTCTTCCCAGGAAAGAAAAAGATTTTCAAGCGAGATAATTTTATTAAAAATATCAGTATAAAATTTCATTGGAAAGGAAATTATGCAGGAATTTGACATCCCCATTTTTAAGAAAACTTACGAGCTTTACAAAAACTTTCACTCTATTAGAAATACGGCACCCAAACAAGATCGTTACACTATTTTTCTAAAATGTGAAAATACTATTCTGGAAATCATCGAGGGGATTTTAGAAGCAAGCGAACTTTACAAAGATGAGAAATCGCCGATCTTGCGAAAAACCAGCCAGAAACTGAATTTGCTTAGAGTTTTCGTTCGGTTAATGAAAGATACGGAATCAATTAAGTTAAAAGACTACGTCCTCATGGAAGAAAAAATTGACGAAATCGGCCGCATGCTTGGCGGCTGGATAAAATCTACAAAAGAAACTTGATTAGATAGAGAAGGAAGTTCCGGAGAGCCGCAAGGCCAACATTGGAGTTCGCCTTGCCGTTCCAGTTGTTGACATTGAGCCCGCTCTGGTTGAAATCGCCGACCATGACACGGTTGCCGTTGGAATCCAGATAATTTGCCTGCTTTCATCCTTTACACCGGAAATCGAGCTTTGCTTCCGCCAATCCGCCAAATGGCAAAGCGGATTATATGCTCTCTTCCCTGAATTTTATTTGGGAGCAGTCCGACATATCGTCGGACACCTCCACCAAAAACAGGCAAGAAGTTCAATCTCTATCCATGATCACACGCTACTGCGCTCCTTAGAGACGCAATATTCTGGTGAATCAAGCTTGAGAGCCTTGCAGGGTTAAGCCATAGCCGAACCCGTATTAGCAAGACTTATTTAATATATAAATTTTGCTTATTAAAAGCAAAGAGCCCCCGCCGCCTCGCCGTCCCAGTTGTAGACAGTGAGCCCGCTCTGGCGGAAATCGCCGACCACGACACGGTAGCCGTCGGAATCCAGAGCGTCTGTGGCGGCGTAAACGCCGGGGTTAAGGTAAACGCCATTCCTCTTGTAGTACAAGATGTCCTTGGTCGCCTCGACCACCGGCGTAGGCGTCTCGTACTCCGGCGGGAGCATGCCGAGCATGGTCTCCCATACCTTAGAGGTAGAACCAGGCACCACATCCTTGAGGACGAGGTACCACTGCAGATCCAGGCTCACGGTCGTCGCGAATTCCTCGTTCGTATACCAGCAGTCGGCTCCGTACTGATAGAACCTCGGCTGGCCGCCGGCAGGGCAGATCTCCTGCCACTTTACGATGGTCAGGGAAGCCTTACTCACTATCTTGACTCCGAGAAAGCCAAAGTGGGTCTGGCTGACCGCCTGGCCGGGGTTCCAGGGACACTCGCTGTCGAGTATCTCCTCGTTCCAGGGGAATCGGGCGACCGTCTTGGCCTGACGACCGGAGAACGTGATGCCGAGCCCGGCCCATTCGTCGCGCCCCCAGAAGTTCGGGCCCATGATCCGTCGGGCAAGGCTTTCGTCCGGCCACTCGGAGCCGCCGCGAACGATGTGCCTGGCGAGACTCCGTGTGAAAGGCAGGTCAGCGGGCAGGCGTCTCATGAACGCCAGCGGATCGCCTCCTCGCTGTCTAATGGCCTCTTCGAGCGCCGCGAGACCCCTTTCGCGTTCGTCAACTGCCATTTGGCCGAAGCCTATGCTCGGGCCGTGGTGCGTATCACCCAGGATACCGCACCTCCTTTTCTCC